>JAGFJG010000189.1 GCA_024102915.1 Caldilineales bacterium | reverse complement strand
AGGCATTGTATTCGGGGCTGGTCGCCATAATCGATAATCTCCCAGTGCGATAAATGGTGGTCAGGGCCAGACCTGCGCGAAGGCGTTGTCCTGCACCTGATAGATGTAGATCGGCGCGTCGATGCGGTCGCCAACGGCGTCATAGCGCACCTGCCCGATCAGGGTGTCGAGCGACAGGCCACGAATGGCCTCAGCGATGCGGTCGGCATCCAGGCTGTTGGCTTTTTCCACGCCCGCCAGCAGCACCTCGGCCGCGGCATAGCCATTGATGGAATAGGTGTCGGGGTTGCGATACTCCACCGCCTGATAAGCCTCGATCCAGGCCGGGTCGGCAGCGGCGGCGGGGCTGGGACCGAATGCGCTGATATACATACCCTCGGCCAGCCCGGCAGCCTCGTCGATCGTGGCCGCCAGGAACGCGCCATCCGAAGCCAGCATGGGAATCGTGACGCCCGCCTCGGCCAGGTCGGCGCGCAGATAGGGCGCTTCGATCTCGTATCCGGCGTAGAAAATGGCGTCGGGCTGGGCGGCTCGGATCGCTTCCACCTCGTCCAGGAATCGATTCTGTCCCTCGGTCACTCCGCGGGCGAGGACGATCTCCGCGCCCAGGCCTGTCAGCGCCCGGTTCATTTCATCGTGCAGCCCGCGGCCATAGGCGGTGTCGTTGTAGAGCACGGCCGCGCGGCGGGCGCCAAGGTTATCGACTAGGAAGGCGGCGTCGGCATCGGCCTGCACCCGATCGTTGGCGACGATGCGGAAGAATCGGGTGTAGCCTTTCTCGGTCAGGGCCACGTTCGAGGCGTTGGAAGTGATGACGACGAGCGGCAGATGGCTATAGGTTTCCATCGCCGCCAGGGTCTCGCCTGAGTTGTAGTGGCCGATAAAACCCAGCACATTGTCGCCGCGATTCAACGCCGCCTGCACTTCATCGGTCAGGGCCACGGCCACATCCGGGTCGGATTCATCGTCCAGGGCGACGACCTTGACCTGATACCCGGCCACGCCCCCGGCCCGGTTTGCTTGCTCGGCCTTGAGCCGCACCCCGCCCACTACCGTCTGCCCGCCGTTGGCCTGGAACCCGGACATGGGCGCAGCGACGAACAGCAGGGCTTCACCCTTGGGCCGGGATGAGCAGGCCGCGAGGGCGAGGATGAGCAGCGATAAAAGAGATAGTGTAAGGAAGGAACGGAAATGTTTACGCATGTTTGTGTGAAAGGACTAGATGACAGGGTGACGGGCTGACAAGGTGATGTATCCTCGAACCTGGAACCTTCAACTTTGAACCGATGAATCAGCCGTATCCTTCGAAACGGTAGTCGTAAACTTGATTGATGCTCTCGACCAGATCCTGCAGGCTGGCGACCTCATCGCTGACATCCTCTTGCAGACGGCTGGCGGCGGCGCTGTCGATTTCACGCTTGCCGCTGATCAGCAGCATCTGCGAATAGACCGTACCGAGCGCGGCCACCGAATGGTCGAGCTGAAGCTCCGCTCGTTCCATCAAGCTATCCAGGGCGGCGATGTTCCCGCCTTGCTGCTTCTTGGACTCGATATTGGTCTGTAATTGCTGACGAACGCTGGCATCGGTCTCAAGCTTGAGTCGAGCCTCCAGTTCGCGTTGGGCTTTGGGAGTTTGAATGCGGTCGCGATTGATGATGCCGTCATTCTTGAATGCTTGCAGACGCAAGGCCAGGCGGTAAATGTTTGAGACCCATTCCTCCATCTGGCGCACGCTCTCGCCTGTACGCTCGCGCATGACATCGGTCTTCATCTGGCCGCTGACTTCCTGGATGTTGTCGTAATATTCCAGCGCTCGATCGTACTTCGCCCGCAGGTTCTTGTCCTTGATCAGTTTGGCATCGTGTTCTTCATGGAACATGTCGGCCACAGCCTGCTGGCGCTCTTTGGGGTCGGACAGCGAAGCGACCACGACGCCCGCGACGCCGATCAATCCGATCAGCAGCCAGGTCCACCAGTCGAACCAAGGCAGGGTTTGGGGGAAAGGTTGGGGGAAGAACGCAGCCAGGAGTAACGATCCGGCGATGATGAAGGCATTTTCGACGCGGAACAGGGCGCGCTGGATGATGGCGCTGCGAGCGCGTTTTTCGATGCCGTCGCGGATGGAGTCAGACATCAGGAAATGTAGAAAATATTGGACACAGAGTTCACGGAGGAGACACAGAGGAAGTGGAGATATGGATGCAGTGAAGATGGGGGTGATCGTCGAGACTACATCTTGAAACGATGAATGCCGCCCTCCTTGAGCAAGGGCACATTGAAATTGAACAACAAGCCAACTTTTTTCTCCGCATGTTTGAGATAAGTGAGAAGCTGAGCGCGGTGGACCGGTAGTATCTGCTCAACTTGGTCCATTATAAACCGTATTTTCTTCTGTGCTCTCTGTGTCTCCACCGTGTCCTCTGTGTCCAAAATCATTTCCTAGAAATACTGCGACAACAGACGATACAACTCTCGAATGCTGTCGGTGTCGCCCTGGCGAACCTGCCCGCCGCTGGACTGAGCCAGGACGTTCAGCATGTCGTAGTCGGCGTCGTCGCCATAGGCGATGGCGAAAATGACCACGGGCACGCCGCTCTCGTTGCCGCTCCGAATATCGCCGACCAATTCACCCAAATCGGTGCTGCTGGCGTTCTCGCGGCCATCGGTCATGACCACGATGGCATTGATGCTTTCCGGGTCGGGCTGGCGCTGCAATCTCACATAGGCGGCGCGCACGCCATCCAGCAAAGCGGTGTCGCCGCCGGCATACAGGGCGTCGATGGCGTTCGTCAATGCGCTACGATGCGCATCGTCCAGGGATTCGGGCGGGATGATGTTGTACACGGAACCAGCGAATTCGATGAAACCCACCCGGTCTTGCACGCCCTGAATGCCGCCGACGAATGCATGCAGGGCGGAGCGCATGTTCTCGATCTTCTCGCCCTCCATCGAGCCGGAAGTATCGACCACCAGATAAATGTTGGACGGGCGTTTGGTGTATTGCCAGGCGTTTTGCACAACCTGAATGACGCTGGGGCCGGGCATTTGCAGGGTCGTTTGTGGTTCGGCTGGGTTGGCGCCATAGGCCGGGGAGATAGGTGAACCGGCGAAGTCGATGGGGATGCTGAGATCGGCGGGGCGATAACCGAGGTCGAGGATTTGTTTTTGCTGTTCGGGTGCGCGCAGGAACTCGCTGAAGGCCAAGAAGGTGCGACGCTGGTTGTCGGTCACGCCCGGATCATCGAGCAGGGCCAGCGGGTGGTCTTCCCACAAAGCGCCTTCGTGCGGATAGATGGCGACCAGCGGATCGTTGCCCGCACGGTTGTGCTGCACGACCAGCGCTTCCTGCACGATCAACGCATCCAGGAATGAGCGCCCTTCCTCGGCCATCCGGCGCATGGCGGTGGCTTCGTTCTCGCCATAAAAGCTGACCGTGCGTTCGATGTCACGCACATAATCCAGCGTCTCCTGCGCCAGAACATCATCCTCGGTCAGCCCGCGCGTCTTGCCCGCCCCGGCATAGAACTCGGCCAGAGTGGCAAGCATACCCGAAGCATAGCTGGTGCTGGCGTGGCTCCAGCGGAAGTTGCGGTCGCTGGCCGCCCGCTGTTGCAATTCCGACCAGCCGATAGGGCCAGCATTCGCGCCCAATTGATCGGCGATCTCCGGCCAGACGGCGATGACAATAGGCGAGACGGCATAGCGGGCGCTGTCGGCAATCCGGCGCGGGGCCACATCACCAGCATCTTGCCTGTGCAATTCCGCCCAACGCTGATCCATCTGGTCGAGCCACAACGAAGCGTCGGGGCTGAGCGCCTGAAATCCGGGCGAATCGCCCAGCGCTTCCTGCACCATCAGGTCAGGGGCCATCTCCACCAGTCGCACTTCCATTGCCTCCCGGTCGGGCGTGCGCAATTTCTGGGCATTGAATTCTTCGACCATTGGGGTGATGAGTCCCGCTTTTTCCGGCGAATAAGCCAGGGTGAGCACAGCTGAGCGAGGGTCGGCGACGGTTTCGCCAACGTCAATCGTCTGGGTGGAACCGCCATCCCGGAAAATGCCGAACATGGCGAAGAACAGCATGCAGAGCGCGCACAATGCAGCCAGGCCCAGCAGCGCGATGATGAGGATACGACCCGTTTGTGTGGATTGCTTTGAGTTGCTCATGACGCTACCTCTCAACGGGCAACGTTCAGTTCGAACCAGCGCAACAGGGTTTGCAGCACGTCACGGTCGGGCGAGCGCATGGCGGCGGTGCGAGGCACAACCGGCGCCACGCCCTGAGCCTCCCATTGCACAAAGGGACTATCGGCTACGGAATCGACGGCCACATCGGAGCTGACCGGGCGCAGACCGTAGGCGATGGCCTGCTGTTGGACTTCGGGCGACAACAAGTATCGTTCAAACTCCAAAGCTGCGTTTTTCTGCAAGGCGCTGGTTTCCGGGCCGATCCAGATCGACATGGGAAAATCGAACCAGGTCACGTATTCGGGATAGCGAATGGAGAGGGGCTCGCCCCAGCGGTTTTCGATGCCCTGCATGTTGTTGAGCAGATCGCTTTCGAGCAGGAGACCGCCATCGCCCACCGAATAGCCGAACAGGGCGAAGTCTTCGGCGGTGTAGGCCGAGGCGCCGCTGAGGTCGGTGGTTGCGCCCAGCAGTTCGCCTAGCCAGGCCTGAAACGCCGGATCGGCCACGTCTTCGGTGCTGATATTGGGCCGGCCATAGTACTCGCCCGCCGCCGAGATCATGGCGGTGAGACCGCCGACGTTCTTGCGCGGGTCGGGCACGACCAGTTTGAAAAAGCCCCAGCCGGGTTCACCGCCCAGTTCGGGCCAGCCGCCCTTGCTGATCGCCGCATCGTGGATCACCTGCCAATCGACCTCGCCGAATTTCTGGTCGAGCACATCCGCCCGGCTCTGATAAATGCCCCAGGTGCTGAGGCTGAGCGCCAGCGGGCGGGTGCGGTATTCGCCATCGGTGAGGAAGACGTCGCGGCCCAGGCGTTCCTTGTAGGCGGCGTTGGCCAGTTCGGGCAGATAGCGGCTATCGGGAATCCAGGCGGTGGGGAAACGTTCCATCGCCGCCTGTTGTTCTGCGGAGAGATCGGCGGGATCGACGCCCGATGCCAGCGCCCCGAATTCGTCGCGGTCGAATTTACCCAGGGCGGTCAGGCCATCGGTGGCGAGAATCTCCACTTGAATGCGCTCGCCATCCAGCCGGTGGTCTTCCTGATTGAATTGCTCGGCGGCGGCGCGCACCCACGGTTCCACAGGCAGCGCCGTGAGGATGCGCACCTGAATCGGGCCTTTGGGCACGACCACCAATGGCTGTTCCCGACCGCTGCTGCGCAGAAGTAGCGCCGCGGCAACGATCACGATGGCGATGCCGACGATAGCGATAAAGATAATGCGACTGCGTTTCATGGGTGATTTGCTGAAGCGAAAACGTGGGGCGTGATGAAGTAAAGAGTGAATGGGCTGTCAGGCGGGGAGCCGCGACCAGTAATGCTCTGTGCCCATGTTAGCGGCACGGGATGCGGATTCGTCGCGAGTGAGTCCGGCCATGCCTGCGATGTTCTCGGCCAGAGGCAAGCTGGTTCCGGCCAGCAACCAGGATTCGGGATCAAGGTCAGTCTGCAACCAGACCTGCCAGTAACCGGGGCGGGGGATGATCCCCACCTTCTGGATTTGCTCCCAGGCCAGGAACAGATCGGAGTCCCAATCTGCGGGCGGATGGGGATGGTCGAGGAGGGTAATGCCCTCGCCGGACAACTCAACGCATAAGGTTCTGCGCGGCCCGTAGCCCATGCGCCAGGCAACGATAGCCGCCACGATCAGACCGATGATGGCGGCCAGACTGAGCCACAACCAAGCGCCGCCGAAGCTGACTAACACCAGGGCCACGCCAGCGCCGACTGCGCCGCTCAGAATCCACCAGCCGCCGTACAGATTGCTCTCGTAGGTCATGGGCTGAGACGTGCGACGCACCTGAAGCAACCGAAGGTTGCCGGTGCGTCGCACGTTTTCAGGCGTATTAGGACGCGCTTTCGCTCAGACCCAGCCGGGCGCGGCGGGCGGCCAATTGCGTCTCGATCTCGCTGGTTTCCAGCACTTCGTCCATCTGGCGGTCGAGCTTGCTGGCGTCGATCTCGCCCTGGGCTTCGGCCTTGTCCAAGCGGCGCTGGATGGCGCCCTTGATGTCGTCCATCCCGGCGGCGTCGGTGCTGACATCGCCCACCGCCTGCACGGCCTTGTGGGTAGCCTCCTTGCTCTTGGCCAGTTCCAGCATGGCCTCAAGATGAACGCGCTCCTGCTTGACCTCGGTCAACTTGGCTTCAAGGCGCAGCTTCGCATCCAACAGTTTTTGGAATTCGGCTTCTTGCGAGTCAGCGTGTTCGCGATAGGTGTCGGCCAGTTCCCGCATGGTGTTGTAGCGGCTCTGGGCGGCCATGGCCAGATTCTCATTGCCTTCGCGCAGGAAGAGATCGATGTTGCGATCCAGCTCATCGGCCTTGGCCTCGAACTCGCGCTGTTTCCGCCGCAAAGTCTTGGCCTCACCGCCGACGGTGGCCGCCGCATCCTCCAGCGCTTCCAGGTTGTCTTCGACGCGGCGGATGTATTCATCGACCACGGCCAGGCTATTCGCCTGCAAAGCCTGATTGACCATCCAGTGCAGGTTGGCGGAAATGAGTGTTCCGACTTTTTCAAGTAGAGATGCCATGTGCAAGTTGCTCCTGAGATGATTGTAAGTTCGGGGATTCAAAAAAGGGTGGGGGGATGGTATTGGGCGTTTTCGGCTCTATCCAATATCTGATACCCAATATCCTTTCTTCATCCTAGCACAACCGCCAGAACGAACCCTGACCTTTGGGCGACAAAAAGCTGGCGGGGTCAGCCGACCAGTTTGTAACCGCGCCCGCGCACGGTGACAAGATATTGCGGGTTGCTGGCATCGGGTTCGATCTTGCGGCGCAGGCGGCTGACCAGTTTTTCGATGGACGAATCATAGACGCTGTCGATATAGTCCTCGCCCCAGACCGATTCCACGATTTCGTATTTGCTGCAAACACGATTAAGGCGGCCATAGAGCAGCAGCAACAACCGATATTCCAGATTGGTCAGGTCATCGACCGCCAAGCCATCGACTGTCACTTCCTCGGTATCGGCATTGACGCGAACACCGCGTTCCAGGCCGGTCTGAACAATGGTGCGACGGCGGACGAAATCCTCGAAAAGGGCGGCAAAGAAGGTGGGGCCTTCGTCGTTGTCAACCAGAATCCCTTTACGCTCCAATTCGCGCAGCGGTCGCGGGTCATGGCCGGTCCCCGGTAGAAATAGGGATTGCAGAGCGTCGTGCTCGCTCTCGGTGAGGTCGCGCCATATCTTGGTGCACTCGTCGACAACGCTCAAATCCACGCGCAGGGCGTCGCGCACCTGGCGGTGAATCAGCCAATCCTCATTGTCACTGCGCTCGACATCTCCCGTGACCACAGCCAGTTGGCGACAGGCGATTTCGGTAAGGCTGGGATGACCGCCCGCCTGACGGTGCAGGAAGACCAGGTCGTTTGCGTCGAAAACGGCGGCGACTTGCAGCGCCTGTTCGTGGATAAAAGCGTCGATATCGGCCATCGCCAATGGCTTGATGTAGTACGGTTCTGGCCCGAACATTTCCACAAATTCGTCCAATTGCTCGCCCGAACGAATATGCGAAAGACGACGATCGGTCGCCGTCAAGATCACGATATCCTCTCCGTATCTGTCGTTCAGCGCCCGCAGATTGAGCAGAACGCGCTCGTCGAGGACGGCGAACGCCGCATCAAACTCATCGAAAATGAGCACGCATCGCCGGGGCTCGGTATCGATCCAGGCGGTCAGCGCCCGATTGAAGCTGAGCGGGATCAACAGATCGCTGGGCGGGTTGAGCAAGGTCTCATAGTGCTGGCGCAGGGTGGCCTGCATGTTGTTATCACTCGCAACCGCCTGTGTCATCAATACGCGCAAAACCAGTTCATAGAACGCCTGCTCGGAATGATCGACCATGCGATTGCAGTCGATATAAACGAACTGCGCCTCAACGCTCGGACTTGCCCCGCCGGCGGACAAATCAGCGACCTGGCAGAGATTGCGCAGAAACGTGGATTTGCCGACATTGCTGACGCCCACCAGGCTGACACTCATACCCGATGCCGCGCGGGTGCAGATCGCTTTTCGTTCGTTAGCACGTAACATCACATTGTTCTGACCAGACATGTTGTTCGGCCTCGAGAAATCTCCACCGCCAACCGACGGCGATTCAGGCGCTATCGGCTAAGTGACTTGTCAGTAGTTTGACTTGCCAAATCAGACCCGAACTGCTGTCCGGGCCTCTCGTTGCGATGATACCACCGGCACGCGGGCAAGGGAAATGCCTGACGCCCGATTTCACCCAAACTGCGCCTCTCTCCCCGCCCGTCATCTCGCCCGATCAGCCTGCCGGAATCGCGGATACCGGCTCTTCGTAATACTCGTCCGTTTCGGGGTCGTGGACGAAACGGCGCAATTTGCCGGGGTCCTCGATGTGATCGATAAACAGCACGCCGTTCAGATGGTCGATCTCATGAAAGAAGACGCGCGCCAGATAGTCATAAGCCTTGATGCGAATAGGTTTGCCATTCACATCCTGCCCCTTGATCGTCACCTGGGCGGGGCGCTCCACTTCGCCGATATAGCCGGGGATCGACAAACAACCTTCATCTCCGGGGATCAGCTCGCCCCGCTCGCGCACGATTTCCGGGTTCACGAGCACGTGCAGTCTTCCCGCCTGCGGGTCCGGCTCTTCGTCATCGACCGGGATTTCCACCACGATTAAGCGTTCGCTGACGCCGATCTGCGGGGCTGCCAGGCCCACGCCATTGGCTGCGTGCATGGTCTCGGCCATGTCATCGACCAATTGTTTGAGTTTGGCGTCGAAGCGTTTGACGGGTTTGCTTTTGGCACGAAGCCGGGGATCGCCCAGTTTGACGATGTCGAGTTTAGCCATGAATGAGCATTTCCTTTCAAGGAGATTGGCGTCGGAGCCGGGCGGCATTATACCACGTCTCGCCGCCGAAACCGGCGTGCGGTTCCATGCGTAATGTTGTTCGTAATCCAAAGCATGTTCGATCATCGATTTTGATAAACCCGATCATCCTTGCTTTGGACAATTCACAGCAAAGCGTTGGATGGAGAGGCATCATGCCGTGTTTCGACGAATGATTGTCTTTCCTGAATAGCCTTTGCTATAATCCAAACACCTTCCATTATCGAAGGCGTTTCTGTCTTTTTGCTGTCGCAAAGGAGTCATCATGGACGTTGGTAGATCGATATCGTTTGTATTTCAGGACAAGAAATGGATTGAGAAAATCCTGATCGGCGGACTCGTTACGCTGGTCATTGCGCTTTTCTCCTGGACTTTGATCGTTCCCATTCTGGGCGGCGCTTTGCTGGCCGGATACGCGCTGGGCGTCGTTCGTAATGTGCGCAAGGGCGAGCCTGATCCCCTGCCCGAATGGACCGAATGGTGGGACAAGATCGTCGATGGCATCAAGCTTGTAGTGTTGCTTTTCATTTACTCTCTGCCTGGTTTGCTCATCACCGCCCCCGGTTCAGTGGCCAATGCTCTTAGCCAGGGTGAGGGTTTCGGCGCATTTCTTGGCGGCTGTTTTGCAATCCTGGGCATGCTCTACAATGTTGTCCTCATTTTCTTCATTCCCGCCATCACAATTCGCTATGCCGAAACAGGCGCCATTTCCGCCGGATTGCAGGTTGGCGAAGTCATCGCTTACACGCGGGACAATATCGGCGATGCGTTTATCGCCGTCATCGCTGCCTGGGTGATATCGATCATCGCCGTGTTGGTCGGGATCATCCTCTGCGGTATCGGCATCCTTTTCACGGGATTCTGGGCGATGCTGGTGCAGGCTCACCTCTACGGACAGGTTGGGCGCAAAGGCAGTGTCTCGACCGATCTGGCCGCCCCTCAGCCCGGCGCCGTGACCATACAAGAGCAGGTGCATGCTGAACATATGATGATGGAAGAAATATCGTCAGAGGAAGTCGAGGACGCTACGGCAGACGCGGCGGACGATGATAGCATCGATGCTTAGGATCAAGAGCCATAAAGAATAACTAGCGATTGCACTCTTCCACTGGAGGAACCAATGGATATCGGAAAGTCTTTGACATTTGTATTTGACGACAAGAAATGGATTGAAAAACTGCTGATCGGCGGGTTAATCACCCTGGCTGCCATGCTCTTTGTGTGGACGATCATCGTGCCATTCCTGGCCGGTTTCATCCTGATGGGCTACATGATCGCCGTCGTGCGCAACGTTCGCGCCGGCAGCGAGAATCCATTGCCAGAATGGCATGATTGGGGCGGAATGCTGGCGGACGGCTTTAAGCTGACGATCATTTTCCTGATCTGGTCGCTGCCGCTGATCATCGTGTGGATGCCGGGCGTCGTGCTTATGGCATTGGCAGGAAACAATAACTCGGATGGGTTTGCTGCTACTATCAGCCTCTGTCTGAGTTGTCTTTCGATCCTCTACGGCCTCATCCTGTTCGTGGCGTCGCCTGCCATTACCATCCGCTACTCCGAATCTGGCGAATTCGGCAGCGGCTTCGAGTTCTCGGAAATCCTGCACTTCACTCGCAAATATTTGGCGGAGATCATCGTCGTGGTTATCGTCCTCTGGGGTGTGCAGATCATCGCCAGCTTTGTCGGTCTGCTGCTTTGCGGTATTGGCCTGATCTTCACCGCCTTCTGGGCGACGCTGGTACAGGGTCACCTTTACGGCCAGATCGGTCTGGAGCCGGGCACAGCGCTCGCCCCCGCGTCGAAACCGGCCGCACCCGTCGCACCTGTGACCGAAGAAAGCCCCATGCCCGCGGCGGAAGCGCTGCCCGCATTATCTGAGGAAAGCGAATCCGCACCGGAGAGCGCCGAGCCGGACGCAGGCGAACAGGCCTGATCCCGCCGGAGCGCTGAACCCCATCTTCACCACGAAGACGAACCCTTAATCCGCCCTCTTCCCACTCAGTCAGGCCCCCGCCTCGTGCGGGGGCTTCGTTTCTGCCCTGCAAATGAACGACGCACAGCCTGAACCAACGCCCGAACGAGCGCATCGCAAACCCCAAGAACAGACCTGGGATAACTGGGTCGAGCAGCTTATCCAGGAAGCGATGCAACGCGGCGACTTCGACAACCTGCCCGGCGCTGGCAAACCCCTGCCTAATCGCCGCAATCCCTATCTGGCCGACGACCGCCAGCTCGCCTATGACCTGGTCCAGAACAGCGGGCACACCCTGCCCTGGATCGGCGATGCGCAAGAGATCGACAGCCGCACCGAAGCCGCCCGCCAGCGCCTGCGCCAGCAGCATGATTCCTATCGCCAACAACTGGCGGCCACGCCCGCCCAAAGCGCCAGCCTGACCGCCGCCTGGGAACAGAATTGCCAGACCTTCGCCCAGGAACTCTCCGAGATCAATCGCCTGATCGATAATTACAATCTCAAAGCGCCGTCGCCGCGCCTGCACAAACTCCGCCTCATCCTTGCCGAAGAACTCGCCCGCCTCCCCTGACATCTGGAACCTGACACTCGCCCCTATGCATCCCCTTCATCAATCCTCATTTGTCTTTGACGCCCATTGCGACACCATTGGCGACGCCCTGTTGCCCTACGAATCGTATCGAGACCTCGCCACTCGCAGTGACCGCGGTCATCTCGACCTGCCGAGATGGGGCGAGGCCGGCATCAATTGCCAGATATTCGCCTGCTATCCTGGCTATTTCCGCCTGAACGCCAGCCCCAGCAGCGCTTCGCTGGCGCGCCTGGAAGCCTTCCACGAATTGCGAGCGCGCATCCCCGATCAGATCACGCTAATCCGCACAGCCGACGACCTGCGCGACCTGAGCGCCGACGGCCCGCTTGGCGCCATTCTCAGTCTCGAAGGCTGCGAGGCGCTGGAAGGTTCGCTCAATCGACTGCGCACCTTTTTCGCCCTGGGCGTACGCAGCCTGGGCATGGCCTGGAATCTGCGCAACGAAGCCTGCGACGGGTCGGAGTTGCCGACGAACTACGGGCTCACTCCATTTGGTCGGGATGTGGTGGCGCTGTGCCAGGAGCTTGGCATCATGATCGATGTCTCGCACCTGAACAACGCCGGGCTAGACGAAGTGCTGGCCATGACCGACGGCCCCATCATCGCCAGCCACTCCAACGCCCACGCCCTCTGCCCGATTTATCGCAATCTCACCGACGAGCAGATTCGCGCCATCGCCGCCACCGGCGGCGTGATCGGCGCTACGTTTGTCAGCATGTACCTGACCCCGAACCCGGCAGACGCCACCATCGAGCACCTCTTCGACCACATCGATCACCTCGTGCAGGTCGGCGGCATCGATCACATCGGCATCGGCTCCGACCTGGATGGCTGCACCCTGCCCGCCGGGATCAAGGATGGCGCAAGTTATCCTTTGCTTACTGACGGATTGCTGGCGCGCGGTTATGCTGAACAGGACATCCGCAAAATCCTGGGCGAAAACTTCCGCCGCGTCTTCCTGCAAACGCTGCCAGCGCAGTAGACAGTGATCAGTATTCAGTTTTCAGTGGTCAGTTGGCCGCAGCCTCATTAGAAGAACCGCATGACTGCTTACTGCCCACTGATTACTTCATCACTCTTCACTCTCCATGAACCGTTCCATCTACCTCGACCACTCCGCCACGACCCCGGTTTCCGAGACCGCTCTGGCGGCGATGCTGCCCTATTTCAGCGAGATTTACGGGAATGCGTCCGGGATTTACGCGCAGGGGCGGCGGGCAAAGGAAGGGCTGGAGAATGCCCGGCTCATTGTGGCGGACGTGCTCAACGCCCAGCCGGGCGAGATCATCTTCACATCGTGCGGCAGCGAGAGCGACAACCTGGTGTTGCGCGGTGCGGCCTGGCAGGCGCGACGCAGCGGCAAGGGGCGGCATCTCATCGTCAGCGCCATCGAACACAAGGCCGTACTCGACACTGCCCATCAGCTTGCCGACTTTTTTGATTTCGATCTGACGGTTTTGCCGGTCGATGGTCAGGGGCTTATCGATCCCGACGATCTGCGCGCCGCCTTGCGTGCGGACACATTGCTGGTCAGCATCATGACCGCTAACAACGAGATCGGCACGGTTCAGCCCATCGCCGAACTAACCGCCATCGCCAGGGAACACGGCATTCCTTTTCACAGCGACGCCGTGCAAGCGCCCGGCCATCTCTCGCTCGATGTCGAGACGTCGGGCCTCGACGCATTGGCCCTTTCCGGCCACAAATTCTACGGACCCAAAGGCGTGGGCGTGGCCTATGTGCGCGGCGGCACGACGCTTATGCCTATGCAAACCGGCGGCGGCCACGAGCGCAAACGTCGCGCCGGCACCGAAAACGTGGCCGGGATCGTGGGGCTGGCCGCCGCCCTGGCCGAGGCCGAAACCCTACGACCGGCTGAATCCACCCGCCTGGCGACCTTGCGCAATCGCCTGTTCGACGCCATCCCCGCCCTCGTCCCCGATACGCGCATCAGCGGGCATCCCCAACAGCGGCTGTCCCATCACGCCAGCTTTCTCTTCGCCGGGATCGAAATCCAGGGCGTGCTCATGGGGCTGGATATGGTCGGAATCGCCGCCAGCAGCGGTTCGGCCTGCACCAGCGCCGCCCAGGCCCCTTCGCACATCCTCGTCGCCGCCGGCATCGACCCCATCGCCGCCGCCGGGCATCTGCGCCTGACGCTGGGGCGCAGCACGACGGACGAGGATATCGATTACGTTTTAGAAACCCTGCCGCCGCTCGTCCATCGTCTGCGGCAATTCAGTGGTCGGTAGGCAGTGTTCAGTAATCAGCCGTCAGAAACTGATTACTGAGCACTGCTTACTGCATACAGAAATCATGCTCCAGCTCGATCTCAGGCCCGTGAAGCCGCCAGCCGAGACCACGGTCGTCGTCGCCATGAGCGGCGGCGTCGATAGCTCGGCGGCGGCAGCGCGCCTCAAGGACGCCGGTTACAACGTGATCGGCGTGATGATGCGGCTGTGGTCGGAGGTGGAGCGAGGCCGGGGCAGCGAAAATCGTTGTTGCACATTGGAGGCGCGGGAGGACGCTCGCCGCATCGCCGCCCAACTGGACATCCCCTTCTATCTACTCAACGTCGAAGAAGCGTTTCGCAAGCAGGTGGTGGATTATTTCATCGAAGGCCATTCCCGCGGCGTTACGCCCAACCCCTGCCTAGCCTGCAACCGCACCATCCGTTTCGACCATTTGCTGAACTATGCCCGCGCGTTGGGAGCCGACTATCTGGCTACGGGGCATTATGCACGCGTGCGGGCGACCGCGGACGGCGTGGAATTGTTGCGCGGGATCGACCCCGCCAAAGACCAGTCTTATGTGCTCAGCATTGTCGGCCAGCAAGAACTGCGCCATCTCAGCTTTCCGGTCGGGGATTTGACCAAGCCCGAGGTGAGGGAATTGGCCCGGCGCTTTGGGCTGGATGTGGCCAGCAAATCGGACAGCATGGATCTTTGTTTTCTGGCCGATGGCGACTATCGCCGTTTTCTACGGGACTGGGCGGCGGAGGCGGTGCAGCCCGGCCCCATTGTCGATACCGATGGCCGGGAAATCGGCCAGCATCAAGGCCTGCCCTTTTACACCATCGGCCAGCGCAAAGGCCTGGGACTGAACTCGTCCGAACGGTTGTTTGTCATCGACCTGCAAGCTGAGACGAACACCCTGATTGTGGGGCATGCCGAGGAATTGGGCCGCAGCGATCTCGTGGCCGCCGATGTCAATTGGATCGGCGAGCCGCCCGACCAGACCATCGATTGCACCGCCAAAATCCGTTATCGCGCCCTCGACCGTCCGGCCACGCTCACGCCATTGTCGCCGCAAAAAGTCGCCGTTCATTTCACCGAGCCGCTACGCGATATCACCCCCGGCCAGGCGGCCGTCTTTTACCAGGGCGAGACCTGCCTGGGCGGCGGCATTATCCAGCGCCAACATGCCTGACCTGAATATCAACCCGGCGGTCATCTTCATTTTGATCCTGACCCTGATCTACGGAACGTTGTTCCATATCGTGCGGGGCCGCGGCTGGGTTGATCTGCTCCTCTCGCTGGTGATGGCGCTTGTCGGCATGATCCTGGGGCAGATCATTGGCACGCTGCTCGGCCTGAACCTGTTGCGCATCGGCCAGGTCTACGTGCTGGAGGGCACGATACTCGCCTGGCTGCTGATGCTTGCAGCCGCATGGCTGAAAGGGTAGAATACGGCGAACTGGTCGGACCCGATCTGATCGAAGGCTCTGTGTGTGAGGCAACTGTGATTGAAGTAATACGTGACCTGTCAATTATCGTCCTTGCGTTGGAGACGTTCGTCGTCAACGTCATCCTGGTTTTGCTGTTGTGGCAAATCCGCAACATGGTGATCGTCTTGCGGGAAGAGAGCAAACCTGTTTTGCGTTCGACGCAGGAAACGACGGAAACGCTGCGCAACACCAGTCAGTTCATGAGCAATCACGTGGCTCGACCGCTGATCAATGTCATGAGCTTCGCATCCGGTTTGCGCGGGGCTGCCAAATCGCTGGGCGAGAACCTGGGGTCGCCTCGCCCCAATGGCGATGACAAACTCGAAAGCTCGCCGCCGGTCACGGAAATAAAGCCGAGCGCAGTCAGCCCGAATGGGGAGAAAATCAATGGGTAATTTCGGTTTCGGATTTGTGGTGGGTTTCGTGGCCAGTATTCTGGTTCTGAAATTGCTGGATGACGACGAAGATTGGGTGATCGAGGTGCCGATGGAAGCCAGTCCGGCGTTTGACTTAGAGAAAACGTCGGATTTGGATCAGGCTCAGGTGCAATAAAAAATGGAAGAACAGATGAGCGTCAGCGCTGCGCCCGCGCGCCCTGCTTCAGAAACTTCTCAGACCCGGACCGCCAAAAGCTATGTGGGCCTTGTCGCCCGTGGCTTCGCTATGGGATCGGCGGATGTCATCCCCGGCGTGTCGGGCGGAACCATGGCCTTCATCCTCGGCATTTACGAGGAATTGATCATGAGCATCCGCGCTGTGGGGCGTTCCGATTTCTGGCGTGCGCTCTTGCGACTACGCATCAAAGACGCCCTGCTCGCCATCAATTTCCCCTTCCTGATTGCGGTCTTCGGCGGCATCTTCCTGGCTGTGGTCACATTGGCGCATGGGCTGGAATGGATGTTAGTCAATCAGCCCGTCCTGATCTGGAGCTTTTTCTTCGGCCTGGTGCTGGCCTCCGTAATCACAGTGGCGCGGCGCATCAAGAAATGGAGCGTGATCCTGACGGCGGCATTGATCACCGGAGCGGTCGGGGCATTTCTGCTGGTGGGGGCCGTACCCGCCCAAACGCCCGATACCTGGTGGTTCCTGTTGCTCAGCGGCGCGTTGGCCAGCGTCGCCATGATCTTGCCCGGCATCTCCGGCGCCTTCATTCTGCTGATTTTGGGCAAGTACCAGTTTGCGCTCAACGCCGTGACTGAGCGCGACTTCGTCAGTCTGGCGCTTTTGGCGATGGGTGCGGCGATCGGCATCGTTTCGTTCGCCCAGCTTTTGGGGTATCTGTTCAAACGCTATCACGATCTGACGGTGGCGGTGCTGACCGGTTTTATGTTGGGCAGTCTACGCAAGCTGTGGCCGTGGAAAGAGACGGTTGAGTCCATGCTGGACAGTCATGGCGAGATAATCCCCTTGCGCCAGATCAACATCCTGCCGTCTGCTATCAACCTGGAATTCTTCGCGGCCATCGCCCTGATGGTCATCGGCGCAGTGTTGGTGATTGCGCTGGATCGTATCGCCCACGTGGAGGTGGGGGACTAGCCTGCAAAGCAAGCGGGAAATTTGCAGTTGCGGATATTGCACGAACGCCCAACTATAGTTATAAGTAGCACGTAGAACCCGGTAGCGACACGGGGTTCTTGTGATGTGACCAGGCGCCTTACCTGCGACCAATCCCGCCTCGGTCGAAATCGTATCACCCATCCTTCTCGGTACTCACACCTATGTCAGAAATCCTTGGCTTCTTCCTCCACCTCGACGAATACCTGGTCGAAGTCGTGCAAAACTACGGCGTCTGGACTTACCTGATCCTGTTCCTGATCATTTTCATGGAAACCGGGTTTGTGGTCACGCCCTTCCTCCCTGGCGATTCATTGCTTTTTGCAGCCGGAGCGCTGGCCGCGCAAGGCGCGCTGGACCTGGGCATATTGCTGATCGTGCTCAGCGCCGCTGCCATTCTGGGCGATACCGTCAATTATTGGATCGGGCATTTCATCGGCCCGCGCGCCTTCAGCGGCAACATCCGCTTTCTCAAGAAAGAGTATCTGGATCGCACGCATCGCTTCTACGAAAAACATGGCGGCAAGACCATCATCCTGGCCCGGTTCGTCTCCATCGTCCGCACCTTCGCCCCATTCGTGGCTGGCGTCGGCGCCATGACTTACCCCCGCTTCATCACGTTCAATGTCGTCGGCGGCGTGCTCTGGGTCAGCATTTTTACGGTTGCGGGCTATCTCTTCGGCACAATCCCCTTCGTGCAAAAGAACTTCGAGCTTGTGGTCGTGGCGATCATCCTTATCTCGGTTCTGCCCATGCTCTTCGAGTACATTAAGGCGCGGCGAGAGGCGTTAGGCGAGAGCGTTGAGACCGTCTGATGGCCTCCAACGCTGTCTCGCCCACGACGTTCATCATCCGTCTCGAATCGACCTTTGACAAAGCCCAACCCAACATGCTATTCTGCGCCCCGTCATGAAAACTTCGCTTGTTCGCTCCAGGCGTCTTCCCCAGCAACCAGCCTGACCGTTCTGGGCGTTTGGACGCGAGCCGCAGCCAGATGATATCCAAGCTCTCCAGCCGGAGAGCTTTTTTTTGTCAAAAAGCAGTGCCGATGATCGTAGATTAATGATTGAACATCGATGCTTCACATGCAGTCACGACGTCCGGATCACTCTTTAATTATCAACCCTTTATCAAAATTTATTCGCACAACCATGTCAACCGAAACGAACTCGGCCAATCCCTCCCCCATCCATATCATCAAAATCGGCGGTAGCCAGATCGATGACCGTGAGTTTCTGGCCAACATGGTCGAGGCCATCGCCGCCATCCGCAGCCAGGGCGTCGTTCCAGTGATCGTGCACGGCGGTGGTCAGGAGATCGTGCGCCTGCACGACGAATTGGGCGTGCCGTTCGACATGGTTGAGGGTCTGCGCGTGACCAGCGACCAATCGATCCGACTGGTGAAGATGGCTCTCAACGGCATCGCCAATCTGCGGGTCGTGCGCTGGCTGGTCAACGGCGGCATCGATGCGGTTGGGCTCAGCGGCATTGACCTGGGCTTGATCCGCGTGGAGAAGCTTCAGCACGAAAAGGTGGACTTGGGCCGGGTGGGCCAGGTGTCGTCCGTGCGGGTGGGGGCGCTACAGCAATTGCTTTCGCTCGGCATGACGCCCGTGATTTCGCCCATCAGCCTGGGCGCGGACGGGCTGAGCTACAACGTGAATGCCGATCAGGTGGCCGAAGCCGTGGCCGTAGCCCTGCACGCCACCGATCTCATCTTCGTCACCAATGTGCCCGGCGTCAGCGTGGCCGGCCGCCCCATGCGCGTGCTACCAGTCGATCAGATCGAAGACCTGATCTTCGGCCAGTTTATCACCGGCGGCATGATCCCCAAGGTGCGCGCCGCTGAATCGGCGGTGCAGGCGGGCGTCGCCCGCGCCGTGATCACTAATCTCGAAAACTATGTCCGCGGCGAAGGCACTGCGGTCGTGAAGAGCCAGTAAGGAGGCATGATGAATCCCATCGAACTCGAACAGCAGTATCTCGTTCACGCCTATGCGCGCTCGCCGATGGCGCTGGACAACGGCCACGGCGTGTGGCTGCAAGACACGGAGGGCAACAGCTATCTCGATCTGGTGGCCGGGATCGCCGTGAACGCCTTGGGGTATGGCGACCCCGAACTGGCCGAGGTGATCCGAGAGCGGGCGAGCAAGCCTTATCATTTCTCGAACCTGTATCATTCCGAGCCGATGGCAAGGCTGGCGGCGCGGCTGGTCGAGGCTACGCCCTTCGCCGACCGCGTGCATTTCCAAAACAGCGGCACAGAGAGCACGGAAGCCGCCATGAAATTCGCCCGCAAATGGGCGCGCGAAAATTACGGCGAGGGCAAGACGAACATCGTCGCTTTTTCCGGCGCTTTCCATGGCCGCACGATGGGCGCGCTGGCCGCCACGCCTCGCCCCAAATATCAGGACCCATTCAAGCCGCTGATGCCGGGCGTGCGGCTTGCTGAATTCAACGATCCCGCCAGCGCCGCCGCAGCCATCGATGATAGCGTCTGCGCGGTCATCGTGGAACCGGTGCAGGGCGAGGGCGGCGTGCATCCGGCCAGCAATGAATTTATGATCGCCCTGCGCGAACTGACGCATCGCCACAATGCCTTGCTGATTTTGGACGAGGTGCAATGCGGGGTGGGGCGCACCGGCACATTCTGGGCGCACGAACCCTACGGCATCCTACCCGACATCCTCTGCGCGGCCAAGCCCCTGGCTGTTGGCCTACCTATCGGCGCGGTGCTCGTTACCAATCGCGTGGCCGAGGTGATTCGTCCCGGCGACCACGGCACGACGTTCGCGGGCGGGCCATTCGTCACCGCGGTGGCGGATGTGGTCGTGCGCCGGATCAGCGACCCCGATTTTCTGCAACAGGTGCGAAACACCGGTGCATATTTCAAGGAACGTCTGGAGGAGATCAACAGCCCGCACATCCAGGAAGTGCGCGGGCGCGGGCTGATGTTGGGCGTGCAGTTGGACATCCCCGCCATTCCCCTCGTGCAGGCCGGATACCAAAAGGGCATGTTGCTGCTCAACGCCGGCCCCGACGTGCTGCGCCTGATCCCGCCCCTAATCATCACCCCGGCGGAGGTGGACATCGCCATCGACCGCCTCTCCGCCCTGCTGTCCGAGGCCGCCTGAACCGACATGCTCGCCGTCACGCTCGAACCCGCAACGCTGAAGCGCCCACCCAGTTTCTCCATCCTCCGCCCAGAGCCGCCCGCCATGAATGTTCGCCCCGCCAATGAGGATGATGTTCAGGCGATCTGCGACCTGGTCAATGGCTTTGCCGAGCAAAACCTGATGCTCTATCGCACGCCATCGCAGGTGCGCCATGCCCTGGGCGATTTCCTGGTGGCGGAAGACGGGGGGCGCGTGGTCGGTTGCGCGTATCTGGCCCATCTCGGTCCAGACCTGGTGGAGATCCGCTCGCTGGCCGTGGCGCCCGATCAGCATGGCAAAGGCGTGGGCGGATTTCTCGTCAACCGGCTGGTCGAGACGGCGAAACAGCGCGGGATCACGCAGGTCTGTGCGCTGACGCTCGTCCCCGAATTTTTCTATCGCTACGGCTTTCACCGCGTCGACCGCTGGTCGATCAGCCCCAAAATCTGGGGTGAATGCGTGTATTGCCCCAAGTTCCACGCCTGCGATGAGATCGCCGTCCTGAAAGAGTTGAAGGTTGAAAGTTAAAGGTCGGCTACACGTTATCCTCTCTTCAACCTTGAACCTGTAACCTTCAACCATGATGAAGCTCCTCATCCGCCCCTACCAGCCCGCTGACGAAACCGCCGTGGTCGAACTCTGGCAGCGCTGCGGACTGACCCGACCCTGGAACAATCCTCGGCTGGATATCGAGCGCAAGATGGCGGTGCAACCCGACCTTTTCCTCGTCGGCGAGCAGGCTGGCGGCATCATCGCCTCGGTCATGGGCGGCTATGAGGGGCATCGCGGCTGGATCAATTACCTGGCAGTCGATCCGGACTTTCAGCGCCAGGGCATGGGGCGGGCGATGATGGCTGAGGTGGAGGAGCGGATCATGGCCCTGGGCTGTCCCAAAATCAATTTGCAAGTGCGCGCCAGCAATACAGGGGTCCTCGCTTTTTATGAACGCCTGGGTTATGGCGTGGACGATGTGGTAGGGATGGGGAAGCGGTTGGTCAAAGATTGAAGGTTGAAAGAAGGGTGCGTGCTCCTGATTGATCAGAAACACGCACTCATAGTCGAAGGCTGATTGGGGTCGGTCCGCAGATCGGCTACATTGATCTATCTGCCACCGGTATCATCAGATGTTCGTAGGGCGTGCCATCCCACATGATATAAGGATAGCCGGATTCAGGGTCGGTGCTGAATAATTTGGCGTCAAAGCCGCCGGGAACAAGCAGCATCAGGTGGGGAGGGGTCGTGATCCAGTCCTCGCCAGGAGCAGGGCCGGTGGCCGTGGGATCGGTGTTGCTTTCATCGCTGCCGCCCGCCAGCATGTAGGAAATAGCTGCGCGCGGCACCGGTTGATCCGAACTGCTAAGCGCTTCCCAGACTGGATCGCTGCACGCCGGGTCATTGCCTGGCGAGACGCTGCGGTCAGGCCAGCAGACCCAGCCGCTATCGCCCTCTTGCAGCGTCACCATCTCGCCGCCATTGGTCGCGGGATTGCCCAAGATTTTGGCTTTGCGTACAATTCCGGCAGGCGCTGCCGACATAGTGTTGCGTATCATCGCATCCGCATCACCCATGTCCTCGGCCTTCATGGGATCGACCGGGATCATGAGATGCTCGTAAGCGGTGCCCTCCCACATGATCCACGGCTGGTCGGCGTAGGGATCGGTGGTGAAATCATTGGTGTCAAATCCGCCCGGAACGACGAGCATGACATGCGCCGGGGATATGACCCAATCCTCGTCCGCCGCCGGTTCAGCCGCCATGGGATCGGTGTTGCTGGGGTCACTGCCGCCCTGCAGCATATAGGCGATGCCGGGGCCGTCGATTGCAGGCGGGGTTGGCTCGCCGGCAAACAGAGCGCCGAGCCAGGCTTCGAAGATAGGATCGTTGCATTCCGGATCATTGCCGGGAGAACCCGGCCAGTCGGTGTAACAGGTCCAGCCGTTCGTCCCCACGCGCAGCACCGGCACGGGATCGCTTGCCGAGGTCGGGAAGTCGATGATGGTGGCATCTCTGGAAACGGCCAGCGGCGCAGCGCTCATGGCGTTGGCGATCTGGTTGGCACGATAGGAGCCGGGGGCATCGACGATCATGGAAAGTACTTCGCCCGTAATGTCGACTTCCGCTTTGTTGGTTTCAGCAGGGACGCTTTGGTCGGCTGCTGGCGGTTCCGCCGCATCGCTGGGTGGCGGTGGTGGCGGCAAATAGATGTTGTTACAGGCGCTCACTGCCAGGGTCAATACCACAAGCAGAGCCAGCGCCGACATGCGTGAGATTCGAGTGTTCATCTTTTCCTCCTCATGGAAACGAAACGGGATTGATAAGATGAACCGCACAATAGCAATCTGTTGCTTACAAACTGTGAACAAAATGGTCGAAAATGTTTACGTTTTCCCGTTAGTGTTCACAGACCACTGCGCCCTTCCATCGCGCACCGCTTACTCTTCCGCTTTGCGAGATCGTTCCTCGTACATGGTTAGCATGGCTTTTGCCTGCTTCAAATCCTGCAAGTCGAACCCTTCGGTAAACCAACTGTACGCAGTTGTCAGTAAGTGATAGCCCTCGTGCTGTTGTTGTTCATTCCCGCGCGCCAGCCACAGTCGGTTTAGGCTCATGATCGCTTTCAGTTCAAAGAATCGGGCATGCTGCGACCGTGCCTTCTCCATGGCACTGACATAGTAACCCTCCACTTCATTGGAATCTGCGCCACTTGCCGTCACTAATTCGCCCTTTAGCCGCAGAAGTTCCGTTCCTGCCGGGCGCTGGATTAGCTTCTCCACCAATGCCAAAGACTCATCTACCTGTGCCAACCCCTCCTCATTGCGTCCAGCCTGCAAACAGGCTTGGACAAGTAGGCACTTGTAAAACAAAAAATCCCTCATACGATTCAATCTTTTGAGCGCATCAGTTGCCTGACCCATTTTGGTTATTCCAGATTTTGACTGTCCCTGGTTTACTTCCAGCCATCCTTCAATAAATTGGCGGTATGATCTGGCATAGGGAAGCCCGTAGAGATTTTCTATCTGATCAATCTCACGCAAGCGCGTCATCACCTGTTCCACGTCCACCTGCTCCATGTTGATGCGTGCACAGGTTACACTTGCAAGAAGCGCAGCATAAGCGTTCTGGCTGCCACACCCCAAGATGGCATCGGATAATTCAGAACGCGCCTGATCAGAATAGCCGAGCAGCCAAAGAATTGTGCCATGTATCATGCTAATCATCGGCTCCCACTTAGTAAAAGCATGATGATGATACGTGGTGGCCGCACTATGATCACGAGCCCATTCACGCGTTCGTTCAATGGCTAGATGTGCGGACTCAAGTTCACCTAAATTGTATTTTTCGACCGCCGAACGCCAAATAGTCCGCGCATACGCCAGAGGATCTTCAAGCGTGGGGGATAGTTCAAGCAATTGCTCGATGACTCCACCACCCTCTATTCGGAGGCTGGTGCTATGAAAATAATCATGCAGGCCATCCAACGCCAGATATCTGGCTTGTTTATCACCTAGTCGAGTTGCCAGAAGTTCTGCTTGCTCATAGGCGTATCTGACTTCTGGCATGACAGGTTCCTCCGCCATTATCAAAGCCAGACCGAGATCAAGCTGCATCTTTAATTCAAGGCGATCTCGATCCTCCCCTGCTGGAAGCGCATCAATCAGTGCCAAACCTCGGCGCAGCAAATTGATAGATTCGAACACGGCATGGATACGCAGCGCCGCCTCGGCCGCGCGCTGATAATAGCGAGCCGCCTGTTCCGGTTGATCAGCGCCTTCGAAATGGAATGCCAGTTGCGCGCTCACGCCATCAAGGTCTTGCGCATGAAGCATTTCCAGAGACGCGGCGGCGCGGCGGTGGAACAGTCGCCGCCGCCACTCATCCAAGCCCTTGTAAACGACCTCCCGGATCAAGTCGTGATGAAATTGAAAACCATCGCCGGATGCGTCCACAAATTGGCGAGAAACCAGTTCTTCCAATCCCTCGGCCGTCGCCATTTCATCCCCGCCCGATGTCCGAAACGCCAGGTCGAAATCGAAACGAAATCCTAGAACCGCTGCGGCCTCTAAAAGCTGACGAGACAATGGCGCAAGGCGGCGTATCCGCCGTTGTACGACCATCTTCACAGATTCGGGAAGAGGAAAGTCGGACTCGGTCGTCCAGTCCCTGGCCAACTGCCCGGATTCGATCAACTCTTTCAGGATCGCCAGCACAAAGAAGGGATTGCCGCGTGTGATCAGGTGCAGTCGCCGCGCCAGAGCCTCGACCTGACTTTCATCTGATCGATGGCCCGTCATCTGACGCAAGACGTTCCTGACACCGGCTTCATCCCAACCCGACAATTCCAATTCTGTCTTCACCGGATACCGCGCCAGATCAGAAAGAAACGACGCCAACCGATTGACCTCATCACTGCGAAATGAACTAATTATCAGCAAGCGTTGGTGTCGGATTTTGCCAAGCACATACACCAGCCAACTCAACGAAGCCCTGTCCGCCCACTGCAAATCATCAAGGAAAAGCACGGTGGTCTGCATCGGGCTGGCCAGACTGATCAGCAATTTATGCAGCGCTTCGATCAGGCGTACCCGAATCACCTCACGCCCAATCGTCGCGTCAGGGGTTTGCAGATTCGATACCAGGTTGTGGATATCCGGCATTAGCCGGGAAGCCTCCACCAGCCACATCGCGGCAATGCCGCTGGGAAACCTTTCGTCGAATATCATTTCCCGCGCACCATCGCTCTTCGGCGCAGATCGTTGTTGCAGGTGAGTGCGCAACGCTTCCACGATGAGTTGATAAGGCGTCATCTCCGTTGTCCGCAGGCTGCTTCCCACCAACACCAGAGCTTCCGGCTCATGCAACAGTTGGGCGAAATCCTGCATCAACCTTGTTTTGCCAATGCCAGCCTCTCCTGAAATCAAAACCAACTGACCCTGGCCAATCCGTGCCGCTCGATACGCCTGTTGCAGTTCGGCGATGGCGTGCTCACGTCCGACCAGCGGCAATGAAAGACCGCGATGCGTATGCCAATCGTGTCGCTCGATGCCGTTTTGCAGCTCCCAAGCGTGGCCCGATGCCAGAGTATGTTGGATCGCCTGCGTTTCTGGCAGCGGCTCGACGCCCAACTCATTCCTCAAAACCGAAACGCAATGCTCATACTGTCGCGATGCGGCATTGTGATCGCCGTTAATGACATAAAGCTCGATCAACCGCCGGTGCATCACCTCATCCAAATCGTCAACCGCCAGATATCGCTGAGCGGCGACGATGGCATCCGCGGTGGTGACAAACGCCCCATGTGCGTCAACCAACGTCTGAAGCAGGTTCAAATAGCTGCGCTCGAAGTGACGGCGGCGTTCTTCGACCCACGTCTCAAATTCACTATTCCTCAGCGAAGAAAAGCCATCGAGAAAAACCCCGCCGTAAAGTTTCACTGCATTTTGTACATCATCAATTGCACGTGGCTTCGCGGCCCCGCCCTCGCTATGATCGAATGCGGTTGTGTCGGCCCAAACTCGGTGCGTATCGAACTGGACATGATCTTTCGACAATAGTATGAGGTCTGGTTCGGGAAGAGTGCGACAAAGCAGGCTGAGTCGCTGGCTGAGGTTGCGGCGCGCTCTGGCGTCCGGCTCATCCGGCCAGAATAGGAAGGCGAGTTGTTCGCGTGATACAGGCTGCAAATCGGTCGCCAGCCGGAACAGCAGGGCGCGCGTCTGGACACGCGGGATATCAATTGGCATGCCAGCGTATTCAACCCGGGGCTTACCCAGCAGGAAGATTTTCAGAACCGAATCACTCGAAATCACTGGTTCCTTCAACCTGATTTGTCCGACTTATGATTGGATGGATGGCAAATGGGGAGAGTGCAAGGGGATCTGGGACGCTGTTTGAAAGTGCCCAGGGCTGCTGCCATGTTTCTATTCTTTTGGACGCCGCAGATGTGTCGATCGTCATCAATGCCCTGTTTCTACGCGACACATATAAGGCTTTAATATTCTAGCAGTGGCTATCCGCCATTACAAACATGCGGCCCCAAAAAAGTAACTTTTTGCGCGTATTAGCACACAAGATTGAATTCATATGGACGATTGAAGGCAGTTTGCCAACGTAAACACCATCGTCAATCGCCGACCGTGAGACATCGGCAGCTTATCCCAAATCCCCGCAGAATATTTGGGATATTTTGGGAAAAAGGCTTGACAACGAACATATGTTCCGGTTATACTGTGGGCATCACCCGAACATTTATTCTGTTTTCGTCACAGCACAGGAGCCCGTTCATGAGTCTGCGCCCACGCCAACAACACATTTTGGAGTTTATCCAGAGCTATCTGGATGAGAATGATTACCCGCCCACGATCCGCGAGATCGGCAAAGCGGTGGGTATCTCCTCCACATCGGTGGTGAACTACAATCTCGAACGGCTGGAAGAACTCAAATTGATCGAGCGCAATCGCGAGGTGTCGCGGGGATTGCGGCTGGTGGGATATGAACCGGAACGCGGGCAGCGCAATCTGCGCAGCATCCCCCTTTATGGCGCCATCGCCGCGGGCAAGCCGCTGCCTGTGCTGGACGATCCCGAAACGGTGGCCGAAAACGTGGAGGTTCCCATCGATCTGCTGCCACGCAGCGGCGAAGCCTTCGCCCTGAAAGTGAAGGGGCGTTCGATGATCGACGCCCTGGTCGATGACGGTGACGTCGTCGTCGTGCGCAGCCAGCCGGGGGTGGAAACAGGCCAGATGGCCGTAGTCGAGGTGCTGGACCCGCCGGACGAAGCGGGGGCGACGTTGAAGAAATACTACGACCATGGCGACAAAATCGAACTGCGCCCGGCCAACCCCGACCCGGCCTACGAATCCTTCTGGCTGCACCCCAGCCAGATCAAAGTGCATGGGCGCGTGGTCAGCGTACTCAGGCAATATTCCTGACTCGACCCGAAATTCAAATCACCCCAGTGGACGACAAAACCCGGACAAACAAGATCCGGGTTTTTTGTTTCCGGTTCACAACCCTGTTTCCGACGGACCTTATTAGCCTGACCTTAACCGCCCGAAGCTCTTCCGATCCGAACTGCCGACTTCCCAGTCCGGGGATGCCAGAAACCGCTCTGATACTTCTGGTATAATGGCTGTATGATTACCGGCTCATCGACAGAAAATACCATAGCCTATCTTGGTCTTCTACAAAACCATATCGATGTCACCAAGGT
Source organism: Caldilineales bacterium (assembly GCA_024102915.1). Lineage (GTDB taxonomy): Bacteria > Chloroflexota > Anaerolineae > J102 > J102 > JAGFJG01. The sequence goes on along the minus strand of JAGFJG010000189.1, from coordinate 11,557 downwards.
GCCGTTCAGCGATCGTGGCTCGCGGCTCTTGCTGTGGAAAGCCCCGGATAGCCCCAATTTCTTCGTCAAACTGGCGGAGCGGCTGACAACCATCCAGCCGGACATCGAAGCTTATTTACGACGCCCGCCCTTCATCGACGGGCTATTCTTGTTGGATGCAGACGGCGAGCCGCTGGATTTTGAGGTCGTCACTTACCCGCACATCCTGCACTTGCACACGCGTATCGGCGAATTCGCCATCGTGTTCAAAGATGAAAAAACGTTGGCCATTGGCTTGCCGCCTCATGTCACCACCGGCATTCAGTTACACGTCCAGCCGCAATTCTGGGAGACGACGGAAGGCGGCGGCGTTTTCAAATCTGTACGGAACCTGGCGTATTCGAGCACGGGGCGCATCGTTCGCAACCAGATCACGCCCGATCGGGGCGGTTATTCCGTCGAATTCCTGGTGGAATCCGATATCGATGACGCCATTTACCTTAGCGTTCGCAGCACGCCCGACCTGCAACACGATATGCCTGCCTTCTCCGTGGCCAGGTCGGCTGCCGAGTCGCGTTGGCGAGCCTGGTTCGAACGCATCCCGCCGGTGGCCGAACGCTACCGCCTGACCTACGCCTATGCCTGGTGGATCATGGCCAACAACCTGATCGGCCCACAGGGACGCATCGCCTACGAGGCCATGATGCCCTCGAAGATAGCGTATGTCGGCTTATGGCTGTGGGATAGCGCCCTGCATGCGCTCGCATTTCGCCACGTCGACCCCGAATTGGCCCGCAATCAAATCCGGGCGATGTTAGCCTGCCAGCTTCCCGACGGCATGCTCCCAGACGCCATCTATGACGAAGGCGTTATCGACACAATCGACCACCCCATCTTTGCCGAGGTGACGAAACCGCCGATCCTGGCCTGGGCTGCGCTCAAGCTGCACGAGACCGATCCCGACTTGGCCTTCTTGGAAGAGATTTACATCGCATTGGTGCGCTGGAATGCCTGGTGGTTCGCCATGAACGACGATGATGTCGATGGCATCGTCCAATACAACCATCCCTATTCCTCAGGCCTGGACGACAACCCGCTGTGGGATTACGGCATGCCGGTAGAATCGCCAGACCTCAACACTTATCTCTGCGTGCAAATGGGGTCGCTTGCGCTGATGGCCGAAGCCCTGGGCATGGACTCGGAAGGAGCCATGTGGCGACGACGCGCTGCCGCCATCGTCCAACGTATGATCAAAGACTTGTGGGATGATGAAGCCGGCATATTTTGGGCGCTGCACAATGAACAACCCATCCGGGTGCTCACGCCTTTCAACCTCTACCCGCTTTGGACCGGGCAACTGCCGCCGTCGATTCAAGATCGCCTTCTCGCACATCTCACCAACCCTCAAGCCTTTTGGGGGGAATTCGTCCTACCCTCGGTTGCCTATAACGATCCCCACTTTGACCCCGAAACCATGTGGCGAGGGCCGGTGTGGGTCAACATCAATTACTTTTTCATCGAAGCTTTGCGGCAGATTGACCAGCACGAACTGGCCGATGAATTGCGTGATAAAACGCTCGAACTGGTCATGAGTCACGCCAGCATTCACGAATACTACAATGCCATAAACGGTCAACCGCCGGTCAAAGCGGCTGATATTTTTGGCTGGACTGCGGCTGTGTTTATCGATCTGGCCATCCAGGCGAGCACAAATCCACCTGCCACGTCACCTGAGGGGAATCCCTGATGGACGATACCACCTCCGAGCGTCAGAATTGCCGTTCGCTGCAAGAGTCATTCTTCGCCAATCGCACGCTGATTATCGCCGCCAATCGCGGCCCCATCACTTTTCAGACTGCCGAAGATGGCAGCAGGACCTTTTCACGGGGCAGCGGCGGTTTGGTCACCGCCCTGATGGGGCTGGCCGAACACGTTGACACCACCTGGATCGCCTGCGCTCGCACAGAGGCGGATGTGGCTTGGGAGCAGGGGGAGATGAAGATGGGCGGGGGCAAAAGGCCCATTCACCTCCGCTTCCTTGCACCCACGACCGAGTCTTACGATGGTTACTACAACGTGATTGCTAATCCCTTGCTTTGGTTTTTACAGCACAGTATGTGGGATGTGCCGCGCAAGCCTGTGATCGACCGCACAACCTGGAAGGCGTGGGAGCAAGGCTATGTGGCAATCAACCAGTTGTTTGCGGAAGCGATTGTCGAAGAAACCAGACAATCACAACAGCGTCCTCTCGTCATGCTCCAGGACTATCATCTCTATTTGGTGGGACGGATGGTGCGTTCCCGCTTACCGCCCGCCCGTCGCCCTACGCTGTTGCACTTTGTGCATATTCCCTGGCCTGGCGCCGATTATTGGTCGATCCTGCCGCCTGTCATGCGGACGGCAATTCTCGAAGGTTTATTGGGCGTCGATGTGCTCGGCTTTCAAACGCATGACGATGCCCTCAATTTCATGCGCACCTGCCAGCGATACCTGTCCCGCGCCAGCGTGAAATACAATCGTCGCAGAGTCTGGTATCGCAATCACGCCACCCAGGTGCACGCTTTCCCCATCTCCATCGACGCCCAGGCAGTGACTAGACTGGCCGCTTCATCACAGGTGCAGTCGTTGCGGAAAGAGTTGGAGGAAATGTTGGGCGACCAAAACCTGGTGCTGCGCATCGAGCGTATCGAGCCGAGCAAAAACATCGTACGCGGCTTTCGTGCATTCGAGGAACTGTTGGAACTGTATCCCGAACACCGGGAGCGGGTGACATTCCTGGCGATTCTTGTGCCCTCACGCATGGACCTGCGCGAATACCGGAACTATCTGGACGAGGTCATGGCGGCTGTTGGTCGCATCAACGCCACCTATGGTCATGCCAAGTGGGAGCCGGTACGTGTCTTGCTGGGTGAGAGTTATCAGAGAGCCGTTGCCGCCATGCAAAGATACGACGTGCTTTTAGTGAACTCGATTGCCGACGGCATGAATCTCGTCGCCAAAGAGGGGCCGGTGGTGAACAAGCGCTACGGGCAGCTCGTCCTCTCTGAGCGCACCGGCGCTCGCGAACAGTTGGAGGCGGGATCACTGGTCATAGCCCCCTGCGATATCTACGCCACGGCGGAAGCATTGCAAGCGGCGCTGACCATGCCGGACGAGGAACGACGAAATCGCGCCGCGTTCTTGCGCCAACAGGTGGAGAGGGAGGATATTACCTGGTGGCTCTGCCGACAATTGCAGGCGGTGGCAGCTTTATAGCTGTGAGTTCTCACGGCCCGGATGGCGAGCTTATGAACCAACCACGAACCGCCTTCCTGCATTATAGCGCCTCGCCCGTCGTCGGCGGCGTGGAAGCCGTGATGGATGCACATGCCAGAGTGTTTTTGCAGGAGGGCTATCCGGTCAGCATCATTTCTGGGCGAGGCGCGGCTGAGGTGCTGCCGGCAGGCGTGGATTTCATCGCCATCCCCGAGATGGACTCACGCCACCCCCAGATCATGGCGGCGAGTGCGCAATTAGAGCGAGGTGAAGCGCCGCTGGCCTGGGAAGCGCTCGTCGATAGTTTGGCAGAGCAATTGACGTCAGCGCTGAGGGATATCGACAACATCATCGTCCACAATGTCTTCACCAAGCATTTCAATCTCCCCTTGACCACTGCACTGTTCCGATTGATCGACGCAGGCGTCATCCCGCACTGCATCGCCTGGTGCCATGATCTGACATGGACAAGCCCAAATTCCCGCCACAAGGTCTTTCCCGGCCAACCGTGGGATCTCCTCCGCACCTTTCATGAGAAGCTGACCTATGTGGTCGTCTCGCAACAGCGCCAGGCGGAACTGGCAGGATTGCTGGGCTGTCCGCAAGATCGCATTCATGTCATCTACAACGGGGTGGATCCCGTCGGGCAACTTGGCCTGACCTCCACCGGTTGGGCTTTAATCTCACGGCTGGGGTTGCTTGACGCCGGGCTGGTCTTGCTGATGCCTGTGCGCGTAACCCAGGCGAAAAATATCGAGTACGCCATTCGAGTGGTGGAAGCGCTAAAAGAAGTCGGAGCGCGGCCCAAGCTCGTCCTCACCGGCCCTCCTGACCCGCACGATCGTGATAACATCGTTTACTTCCATTCCCTCCAGTCTCTTCGAGCGCAGCACGGCGTGGAGGAGGAAGTGTGTTTTGTGTATGAATCCGGCCCGACCGAGGGCGAACCTTTCACCATACCGTTGGCCGTTGTGGCGGACCTGTATCGGGTAGCGGATGTGATGTTCATGCCCAGCCATCGCGAGGGTTTCGGCATGCCGGTTTTGGAAGCGGGATTGGCGGGCGTGCCCGTGGTGGCGACCGATGTGATCCCAGCCGCCGTCGAAATCGGCGGGCAGAATATCATGCAGTTCTCGCCCCACGCTCCCCCGGAGAGCCTGGCATCGAAAATGATCGTCTGGTTGGAAACTCAACCCACATTCCAACTACGCCGCCGGGTGCGCCAACAGTACACGTGGCAAGCCATATTCAGACGCGACATCGAGCCGCTGCTCCAAACGCAAAGCCAATGACACCTTGTGAAAGCGCATCGATCTGGCGACCGATCGAATCGGCCCCGCGCCTGTGGCTGTTCCTCGACTATGACGGAACTCTGGCCGATTTCGCACCCACACCCGATCATATCCAACCGGATGCGACCCTCATCGCCCTGGTCACGCGGCTGGTGCAGACTCCCGATCTACGCATCTCCATCATCAGCGGTCGCCGACTGTCTCATATTCAGCAGCTCTTGCCCATTGATGGCTTGATGATTGCCGGAACTTATGGCATCGAAATGCGAGCCTGGAATGGCGAGGCGATCACGCTGGTGGACCTTTCGACCGTTCGCCCCCTGCTGCGTTCCATCAAACAGGAGTGGCAAGGGCTTATTGCCGGACAACATGGCTTCTATCTGGAGGACAAGGATTGGTCGTTAGCCATCCATGCTAAAGACGCCGCCCCATCCGTAGCTGAGCAGGTTATTCGGGAGGGACGTCGTCTTGCCAACGAGGCTGTAACATCACAACCCCGCGAGCAGTTCCGCATCCTGGGCGGGAATCGCTTCCTGGAAATCGGCCCATCCGCGGCGCACAAAGGTCGCACCATCGATTTTCTATTCGCCCGGTATCCTATGCCTGACGCTTTGCCTATCTACATTGGTGACGACGACAAGGATGAAGAGGCGTTTGAGATTGTGAAGGCGCACGGAGGCATGGCGCTGGCCGTGATGCCTAGGCCGCGCCCCACCATTGCCAATTGCAGGCTAGAATCACCGGCGGCGACGCGGCGGTGGTTGTTAGAACTGATCGCCCGCAGGAACGCCGAGTAGAGAACTTCACTTTCATGCGCGAGCTCAAAAATCGTCGAACCCGCCCCCGCCAAAACCCCCGCCCTCTGCACCTTCCGCCAGACCCGGCATACTCGCCTCGATATCCTCGGGCGACTGCCCCGACTCCAACCGATCAATGACCTCATTGAACTCCGGATCGTCCATTTCCTCGCCCAGTTCCGAACTCATCTGCCGCATCATGCGGCCCAGCGCTCGCGGGTCTTCCTCATCCAGCCCGGCAAACATCGATGGGTCCGACATCGCTTCCAGCCTCGCTTCCTCGGATCGCACCACCGCTACCTTGGAAACCAATCGCCGCAGATTTTCGCTCTGGCAATGCGGACAAATGGGGACGGCTTCGGAGGCCGCCGAAATCGTGCGGAAGAAGTGGCTGGAACGGCGTCGGCAATTCGAGCAGTAAAAGTCATAGATGGGCATAGAGGCATCCTCTGGAACCTTGACGTGGCGATGCGATGACCGATATTCTATGCAAAGATATTGGCTTCGCCAAGCCTGCGGGCGCAACCAGCCATCAATCTCACTTGCTGCAAGCAACATGATTCTTTTTACTTAGCCACCATCATCAAGGAGACAGTCTATGAAAATTACCGTCGAAACCACCGTCGCTGCACCTATCGAGAAAGTCTGGCGTGCATATACGACACCCGATGACATCAAGCAATGGAATGCTGCGTCCGATGATTGGCACACAACCGCCGCCAGCGTCGATTTACGCGTCGGCGGCGAATTCTCCTCTCGAATGGAGGCCAAGGACGGCAGCATGGGATTTGATTTCGCCGGTATTTATACGAAGATTGTGGCGCAAAAGCTGATCGAATATTCCTTTGGAGATCGCACAGCCCAAGTCGAGTTCGCTGATGGCCCCGAAGGCGTGAAAGTACGTATAACCTTTGATAGTGAGCCAACTCATTCTGTGGAACAACAGCGAGATGGGTGGCAAGCCATTTTGAACAACTTCGCTCGTTATGTTGAGGCAAGTCGGTAGTTTATGATTTCCCAAGCAACAAACATTGCACCGACCAAACCTCATTTTGGCGTGCCTGACGAACCCCGCCCTCTGGTGATGATCCTCTCCGGGCCATCGGGCGTGGGCAAGGACTCGGCATTGGATGCCCTGGAAGAACTGGGGGTCGATTTTCATCGCGTGGTCACGGCCACCTCGCGCGAGCCGCGGCCCAATGAAGTGGATGGGCAGGATTATCACTTCGTCAAACTCTCCCGTTTCGCCCAGATGATCGAAAACGACGAGCTGCTCGAATACGCGCTCGTCTATGGCGATTACAAGGGCGTGCCCAAGAGTGAGATCGTGGAGCCGCTGGCACGGGGACAAGACGTGATCATGCGCGTCGATGTGCAGGGCGCGGCCACCATGGCGCGCAAACTGCCGGGGGCGCTCACTGTGTTTCTGACCACGGCCACCGAGGAAGAAATGGTCAGCCGGCTGCGCGGACGCAAGACCGACAGCGAGGAACAAATCGCCATTCGTGTCGCTTATGCCCGCAAGGAGTTGGCGGAGCTGCCCAAGTTTCAATACGCCGTGGTCAACCACCACGACAGCCTGGAAAAGACGGCAAAGGTGTTATGGGCGATCCTGGAAGCCGCGCGTGCGCGCACCGATTTCCGGCGTGTGATCATCCAATAGAAGACGTATGCCCATTTGTCCGAGACCCTACCGCCAACGGCAAAGCCTGATATGAGCGATCCGCGCTTTGCCCAGGTGGTCGTTCTCGTGCCCATCGATCGTCGTATCGCCAAGGCGGCGGATGCGCGCAAAGGCGAGAAGCTGGTCGATTTCGCTCCCGAAAGCCAGACGTTCACCTATGGGCTGCTGCCAAGCCAACGCCGACAGGTCAAGATCGGTCAGGCTGTCTGGGTTCCGTTTGGACGCAGCAGACAGCAGGGCGTGATTGTCGCTCTTAGCGAGACTGCGCCGGAAGGCGTCGAGGTTAAGCCGCTCGATGATTTGATCTCGACTGACCCGGCCCTGACGCCGGAACAGGTCGAGCTGGCTTTCTGGATCAGCCGTCAATATCTGGCTCCCCTCAGCGAATGCGTCAAACTGATCCTGCCTCCCGGCTTTGGCGCGCACAGCGAAGTCATCGTCGAACATACGCCAGGCGCGCCGATCTATCCAGAGGACCTGACGCCCGCACAGCAAGCTCTATTGCTGCATCTAAAAAATCACCCCCTGCCCTTGCGAGAATTGCGTCAACTCGACCGCCGTCTGGCCGCCGATGAAATCCTGGGAGCATTGCTGGAGAAAGGGCTGGTGCGATTGCGCGATGAAGTCACGAGCGGGCTGCCCAAACCCAAAACCGAGCGCCGCGTGCAATTGGCGATCCCGCCGACGCAGATCGACGAGGCGCTGATGACACTGGGGCGCGGCTCCAAGCAGGCTGATGCGCTGACCTGGTTGTGGCGGCACGCGGGCGCTTCTCCGCTGCTGGACGATTTATGTGAAGCAATCGGCTCGACGCCAGCCCCGATCCACACGTTGGCGAAAAAAGGGCTGGTCGAGATCACCCCCGAAGGCCGGGTTCAATCCTCACTCGTCCCTGATAAAATCCCCGCTACCGTGATCGAAATGCGCGGATCGGAGCGCTATCGAAAACCGCTGGAAACCCTGGCCCAGGCCGGAGGCGAACCGGTCTGGATCGGCTGGCTGCAAGCCGAAGCGAACACCGATGCGGCCACGATCCGTAAACTGGCGGATGCGGGTTTCGTGGAAATATCGGAGGAAGAGGTCTGGCGTGACCCGCTGGCCGGGCGCGAGTTCCTCTCGGATGCGCCGCCCGTTCTCACCATCGACCAGCAACGCGCCTGGGCCGAGATCGAGTCCGCATTGGAGAACAGCCTGCAATCGCCGGAAACCGCGGGCGAGTCGCCCACCTTTCTGCTGCACGGCGTGACCGGCAGCGGCAAGACCGAGCTATATTTGCGAGCCTTGCAGCGCGTCGTCGCCGCCGGACGGCAGGGCATCGTCCTCGTGCCGGAGATCAGCCTCACCCCGCAGACCGTGCGACGCTTTGCCGCCCGCTTCCCCGCACGGGTGGCGGTGGTGCACTCCCGCCTCTCTGACGGCGAGCGATACGATACCTGGCGGCGGGCGAAGCAGGGCGAGATCGATGTGGTGGTCGGCTCGCGCTCCGCCCTGTTCACGCCCTTTCCTCGCATCGGCGTCATCGTCATCGACGAGGAGCACGATGCAGCCTACAAGCAGGAACGCACGCCGCGCTACCATGCCCGCGATGCCGCCATCGAACTGGCGCGGCTGAGTGGGGCGGTGACTTTGTTGGGCTCGGCCACGCCTTCGCTGGAGAGCAGCTTTCAGGCTCGCCGCGGATACTTCACTTATCTGGAATTGCCGCGCCGCGTGATGGGACATCGTCTGATCAGTCATAAGCAAGGGAAAGAAATTCAGCCAGAGATGCTCGAATTACCGCCGGTGGATGTCGTCGATATGCGGGCGGAATTGCGGGCGGGCAATCGCTCCATGTTTTCCAAAGCCCTGGGCGATGCACTCAATACCGTGCTGGAGCGGGGCGAGCAGGCTATCCTGTTTCTCAACCGGCGTGGCTCGGCCAGCTTTGTGCTCTGCCGGGATTGCGGGCATGTGTTGCACTGTCCGCGCTGCGCCGTGCCACTCACACACCACGGCTACGGCGATGTGCTGATTTGCCACCATTGCAATCATCGCGAGCGGATGCCCACAGCCTGCCCCAAATGTGAGAGCCGTCGCTTCAAACAATTTGGCGCTGGCACGCAACGCGTATTGGAGGCGCTGCAGGCCGAATTCCCCGCTGCCCGGCCATTGCGATGGGATCGGGATACGACGGGCGGCAAGACAAGCCACGAGGAGATTTTGCAGGATTTCATTGACCACAAAGCAGATGTGCTGGTGGGGACGCAGATGATCGCCAAGGGCCTAGACCTGCCGTTGGTGACGCTGGTGGGCGTGCTCAGCGCGGATGTCGGCCTGTTCCTGCCCGATTTTCGGGCGAATGAGCGCGGGTTCCAGGTATTGATGCAGGTAGCAGGCCGGGCGGGTCGTTCGGCGTTGGGCGGCAAAGTCATCTTTCAAACTTACCATCCCGGCCACTATGCCATCCTCGCCGCCAGCCGTCACGATTATGCCGCGTTTTATCGCCAGGAAATGCACTACCGCCAGGAAAATGGTTACCCGCCCTACCGCCGTCTCACCCGATTGCTCTATCTTGACGCCGACCGCCAGCGCTGCCAGGCCGAAACCGAGCGCGTCGCCGCTTTTTTGCAGCGCCGGGCCGAACAACTTGGCGTCGAGGGGTTTAGTCTGGTGGGGCCAGCGCCCGCATTCTTTAGCAAAGAGCGCAATCGTTTTCGCTGGCACATGTTGATGCGGGCTGAAGACCCCGCCCCCATTTTGGAAGGCGTGCCGCTTACGCCCAACTGGCGGATCGATGTAGACCCGGTCGATACCCTGTGACGCCGAAACCGGATTGCCGCCTGTCCGACCTCAGGCTAGAATACCTGGGTTCGAGTTCCCACGAAACCTCCACCAATCGACGCCATGCCCGACATCCAGGTTGAAGTCCGCCCCGCCCAAAGCGCAGATATCGAGAGGATTCTGCAACTGCAAAGCCATGCCCGGCATGCCTGTGTGCGCTATGGCTATGAAGACCTGGTGCAGATGATCGGAACCGACTTCTGTTACATCGCCGATACAGGGCCGCTGCTTTGGGGATTTCTCTGCGCCAGCATCCGCCAGCCGGGTCTGGCCCAGATGCGTGGGCTTGCCCTGATCAACGGCTGGCGAATCGAAGAGGGCCTAAGCCTGCTGTTCCACCCATTGGAGGATGCTCTGCGCCAGGAAAGCGTCAGCCACATCATGCACATGGCAGTGGAAAGTTGGACGGCTTCAGCCCTCGCCCGCCAGCAATTCGCCACGACCGACTATGTCGTCAACCTGGAGCGCGCCACCCCTTCTCGCTCGCTGACGCCCCAACACACGATCTCGAAGGCCCGACTACGTCTGCTTCGCCCCAACGAAATCGCCGATCTCACCCAATTGGACAATCGGGCATTCGACTGGCCCTGGCAATTTTCCAGCGGCGAACTGGTGCAACTCTTGATGACCACCAGCCGCCTCATGGTGCTGGAACATCGGGGCGGCCTCGTCGGCTATGCCTGCTGCGATGTGAATGGCGCTCATGCGCAGATCGTCCGCATCGGCGTCGATCCCGCCTTTCATGGCATGGGATTTGGCCGATACCTGTTGGCTGATGCCATCGACTTCGCTGCTTCCGCCGGAGCCGCCACCATTGCTCTGAATACGCAATGGCAGAATCAGGCTTCACAACGCCTGTACCAGGGTTTCGGCTTCCGGTTGGTGGGGAGACGCGTGCCCGTGCTGATAAAATCTCTCGACCAGCTATCATGATCCGGGCGGTTGCGTTCGATTTCGGCGGCGTCCTGGTACGAGACCGGACGGTGCAGGCGCGCATGGCGGAATTCGACCGCATGTTGGGGTGGAAGGAAGGAGCGCTCTATCTGCGGTTGTACAGCGGTGAGGCCTGGGAAGCCATGTCCACCGGCATCATCAGCATGGATGAATATTGGGCTGAAGTCGGCGCGCCTGTGGCGGACCGGCTTCCTGATGATTTCGCGCTTTATCGTGACAGCTTCCACGGTGAACAACTTGACGCCGAAATGGTGGCGCTGGCGTGGCGACTCAAACCCTGTTTTGCACTGGCGCTGGTCTCCAATGCCACGCCGCTGTTGGAACACCGTTTGCAACAAGAAGCGCCATTGGCAGGGCTGTTCGATGCGGTCGTGATCAGCGCTCTTGCCGGCGCGCGCAAGCCTGAGCCGAGCATCCTCGACATCGCCTGTCAACGTTTGCAGGTCCTGCCAGCGGAATGTGTGCTGATCGACGACAAAATCCGCAACACCGCAGCCGCCGAAATCCAGGGCTGGCAAACCGTCCTTCACGAAAACGCCGCTTCCACCGAAGCGGCGCTCGCCCGGCTGGGCGTGCATTGTCCCCCAGCCTGATCCGATCTCGACGCCACAACCGAGGCCGCCGATTTAGTACAGTTCGGCAGTAATCAGCAATACCTTCGCCAAAATTAGCGAAGAAAAGAGCGGGCGAATAGGATAGGGAATCGCTTTCCGAGCAAGATTTCCGACACCGCTTCGCACCGCTCATGACAGATATTATCATACTCATCCAGTGTT
>JAGFJG010000182.1 GCA_024102915.1 Caldilineales bacterium | reverse complement strand
CCCAGGGTGGGAGAAGGGGCTGGGGGATGAGGGACACCACAGCCAGAAGGTAACGGCTTCAACACCCACGCACATCCCATCATTAACTCGCTCGCTCACAATCACATTGGCACGCACTCCCCTTCTCCCACCCTGGGAGAAGGGGCGGGGGGATGAGGGCAACCTGCAACATACGCTTCCTTAAATCCGCCGATAATCGCCCGAAAACTCTTGACACCGGAATCACCTGGATATAGAATGTGACCAAGCAGTCACATGACTCTCTGGTCACATTTTTTGTAATCTTAATGCCAAAACAGACGTTCTTCAACTTACCTGACGAAAAGCGACAGCAGATTATCGACATCGCCCTGGACGAATTCGTCGAATACGATTATGCCCAGGTATCGATATCACGTATCGTCGCTCGCGCCGGCATCGCCAAAGGCAGTTTCTACCAGTATTTTGATGACAAAGATGACCTCTACACCTACCTGCTAAGCCTGCTGGTGGAGGCTAAAACGGAATTCCTCTCCCTCGACCATCCCGACCCCACTCACATCGGCGTATTTTCGTACTTGCGCTGGATGGCCGAGACCGGCGTTGCTTTCGAATTAGCGTATCCCAAACTGAGCCAGCTTGGCCTCCGGGCGTTTACTTCCAACAATTTCCCGCCAGCATTCGATGTACAGGCCCGCACCACAACCCAGGCCTTTTATCGAAAATTGATTGAGGTGGGGAAAGCTCAGGGCGATATCGATCCAAATGTCGATGTCGATCTGGCGGCATTTATGTTCGACACCGTATTGAGCAACCTGGCAGGGTTTATCTTTTCCCGATTCGACCGGGACGAAATTATCGTACGCGACGATGGCAGCCCTCTACTCGATCTACCCGAAATGGCCGACATCTTTGCCCGCACCGTCACGATTCTCGAAACCGGCATGGGTGTTCCCAAGCCAGAGACTCAATCAGCCCGTTGAACGCTCACCACCCACATTCTGATTTCCACTCCGCTGGAGATATCACATGAGCATGTATTTTGAACTCGCCTGGCGCAATATGTGGCGAAATTGGCGCCGCACCAGTATCGCCCTCGTCGCCATCATCCTCGGCCTGGTGCTTTTGCTGTTCATGAACGCCTTTATCGTCGGCTCCGACCAGGCGATCTTCGGCAATGCCGTGCGTTTGTACGGCGGCAACATCCAGGTTCATGCCCCAGGCTTCCGCGAGAAAGCCACGCGCTTCCCGCTGACGCCGTTGAACAATCCCGACCAGGTGGTTGAAGCTGCCGAATCCCATCCGCATGTGTTGGCGGCAGCCAAACGCATCTCCACCGCCGGTTTCGTCAGTAACAGAGAGGGGGCGTACCCCGTCTCCATTACCGGCATCGAGCCCACCGTGGAAGCGCCGCTCAGCATCCAGGCCGAGAATGTCACGGAAGGGCGTTTCCTCGCCGCCGATGAGGGCGATGCCCTTTTCATCGGTCAGGGACTGGCCGACGCGCTGGATGCCAAGGTCGGCGACCGGGTCACCGTTACGGGCCGCAGCAAGAACGAGACGATGCGCCAGCGTACCATGACAATTGTGGGCATCTACGACCTGGGCATGCCCGATATTGAAAAAGGCATGGCTTTCATCACCTTGCCGGAAGCTCAATCGCTCTACAACTTGCGGGACGACGCCACGGAAGTGACGATGATTTTGCAGTCCATCGGCCAGGAAAAAGCTGTGATCGCCTCTCTGGCTCCGCAACTGCCAGGGGCCGAACTGGACACCTGGGATGACTTGCGACCTGAGTTTCGAGAGACGATGTCGACCAAGGCTGCATTCAGCAGCTTTTTCGGCATCATCGTTATCATGATCGCCAGCATCGGCATCCTCAACCTGATGCTCATGGCCGTGTTCGAGCGCACCCGTGAAATGGGCGTTCTGGCGGCATTGGGTCTCAAAGGCCGCCAGATCATGAGCCTGTTCCTCCTGGAAGGAACGATGATCGGCCTGGTTGGGGCCATCATTGGCTGTCTCTTGGGCGGATTGCTCGTCTTCTGGTTTTCCAGAGTCGGAATTGACTTCTCGTTCGCCTCAGGCATGGGCGAAATCACGGCGCTGATGGGCGACCGGCTGTACCCCATGCTTACCTTATCGGACATCATCACGCGCGGCTTGCTGGTCGTGATCATCGCCGCCCTGGCCTCGCTATACCCGGCCTGGCAGGCGTCACGCAAAGAACCGGCGGAATCATTGCATCATGTCTAACTCCCACGCAGTACAGAACACGCAATACGTCTGCGCCGGGTGTTCGCTATAAAGGAGCCCTGCATCATGGCACTCACAAAACTCTGGACAATCGCTTATCGCGACCTCATGCGCAATCGTCGCCGCACCTTATTCACCATGCTGGCGGTCGCCCTGGGACTGGCGCTTTTGGTGTTGCTAAATGGCTGGATCGCCGGCATCCTCGAAGGTTCACTGCAAATAAGCATCCGCTATCAGACCGGTCATATCCAGTTGCGCGCCCCATCCTATGAAAGCGACCAGCTTAGCCTGCTGTGGAAAGACCTCGTTGATGAGCCGGAAGCATTGGCAGCGGCGGCAGATTCGGATAGTGTCATGGCGGCTTCGCCCGTGCTCTGGGCTAGCGTCATTCTCAGCACGAATGAGGACACAGCCGGGTTGAGGTTGTACGGCGTGGAGCCAGAGTCGAAGCTCTACGATCCATTCCGGGCGGCGCTGACGACCGGTGAATTCCTCACCGCCGACGATCGGGATGGCGTCGTCATCGGCCAGAAATTGGCCAACGAACTCGGAATTGATGTCGGCCAGAAAATCAATCTGGCAATCGTCAATGCCGACGGTCAGCCTGACGAAGCGCTGTTTACCGTACGCGGCCTGTTCTCGACCGGCATCTTCGCCTATGACGAAGGCGCTGTGTTTATGCCGCTGGCGAAGGCGAGGGCGTTTGGCGGAACCGGAGATCGGGCCAGCGCCGTGGTCATCCTGCTCAACGACCAGGAAGCGACCGATGCGGTGGCCGCCGGTCTGGCGAACAGGGGAGCGGACGTGCTCACCTGGCGCGATCTGAACGAACTGCTGCTCATGACCGTCCAGACTGGCATGAGCTTTTATTACATTCTCGACTTCATCGTCATCCTCATTGTGGCCGTGATCATCGCCAACACTCTGCTCATGGCGGTGTTCGAGCGAGTGCGCGAGATGGGCATCCTCGCCGCCCTGGGCATGAAAGCCCGACAAATTCGGCTGATGTTCCTGCTCGAAGCCTCCATCCTCGGCCTGGTCGGCATCCTGGCCGGATTAGTTCTCGGCTCGCTGGGCGTGGCCTATCTGGCCAATGTCGGCGTCAACATCGGCGATATCGGCGCAGCGGCCGGCGGCGTCACCATGGGTTCCGTCGTCTATGGCCGCTTCGTTCCCAGCACCTTCCTCGGCCTCTCGGTCGCCACCTTCATCATCATTCTGCTTGCCTCACTCTACCCGGCCTGGTACGCCTCCAAGCTGGAACCCGTGCAAGCGCTGCACGCTCTCTAAACGCTGACGACTTATCGCAAACTTGGAGTTATCCATGGAAGCCATTCAACTCAAAAACGTATCGAAAACCTACGCCACCGGCGAAGTGCAGACTACGGCTCTTTCTAACATCAGCCTGAGTATCGACCCCGGCGAATTCACCACGATGGTCGGACCGTCCGGGTCCGGTAAGACCACACTGCTGCAACTCATGGGCTGCCTGGATCGGCCCGATAGCGGTTCGGTCTGGATCAACGGGCAGGATGTGACCAAGCTAAAGGCCAATCAGCGCGCCGATCTGCGGCGCAAATACATCGGCTTTGTATTTCAATTTTTCGCTCTCGTGCCTGTGCTCAACGCATACGAAAACGTCGAGTTGCCGTTGTTGCTCAACGGCGTGGCTCCCAAAGAGCGCAAGGAGCGCGCCATGCACCTGCTCGATGCAGTGGGCTTATCCAATCGAGCGAAACACCGGCCCGACCAGATGAGCGGCGGCGAACAACAGCGCGTGGCCATCGCCCGCGCCCTCGCTCCGGAACCGTTACTGGTACTGGCCGACGAGCCAACGGCGAACCTGGATACAGCCAACGGCGAACAGGCGATGGAGATCATGCAGCGCCTGAACCAAGAGACAGGGACTGCCTTCGTGTTCGCCACGCACGATCCCCGTGTCATGGCCTATGCCCGCCGCATCGTCACCCTGCAGGATGGAGCCATCGTCGACAATGGCGTCGGCATTCGAGAGATCGCATGAAATCCTTGAACTTGAAGTCCGCCATTGTTGGCATGGCGGCTATCGTCGTGCTCGGCGCCTGTGGCGGGCAGGCGACGCCAACGCCGGCCCCGGCCGCCACGCCCGTCCCCTCCATTCCCCTCATCTCGACCAGCGCTGAGGCGGCCGCATCCGCCAAAATCGTCCCGGCCAATAAAGTGGATCTGGCGTTTTCGGTTGCCGGTCGCATCACCGATCTAGCAGGGGAGGTCGGCGCAGAGGTTGGGGCGGACAGCATCCTTGCCAACCTTGACGCCGCCGCCGCAACTGCCGGAGTCGCCCAGGCCGAAGCGGCGCTGCAACAGACGCAGGCGCAACTGGCCGATCTGCAAGCCGGCCCCCGCCCCCAGGAAGTTGAAGCCGCTCAGGCAAGGCTGGATGCGATGCAGGCGCGCTTGCAACAACTCACAACCGGGGCTCGACCGGAAGAAATCGCTGCCGCCCAGGCTGAACTGACAGCCGCCGAGGCCGCCCGACAACAGCTATTTAGCGGCCCCACCTCGTCCGAACGCATCGCCGCTCAGGCTGCACTTTCCAACGCCCAGGCCGCCGTGCAGCAGGCGCAAGCCGCTTACGACAAAGTGTCGGGTCGCAGTGATGTGGGCATGCTGCCCGAAAGCCGCCAGTTGCAGGAAGCGACCAACAATCTGCAAGCGGCTCAGGCCAATTACGACGCCCTTTTCGCTCGCCCCACCGCCGATAAGATTGCCGCCGCCCGCGCCAGGGTAGAGCAGGCGCGCGCAGTGCTCACGCAATTGCAGAATCCCGCCTCGGCGGAACAGATCGCCGAAGCGGAGGCGCAGGTGCGCAGCGCTCAGGCCGAGCTTGATTTGTTGCAGGCCGGTCAGCGTCCGCAAACCATCGCTGCCGCTCAGGCCATGGTCGCCGCCGCCGAAGCCGCATTGCAACGCGCCCAGGCTGACCTCGATGCCACTCGATTGCTCGCTCCCTTTGCCGGTACGATCACGGCCATCAACCTGCACCCCGGCGAATTCGCTCAGCCCGGTCAGGTGGTGCTCACCCTGGCCGATCTGAACAATCTCCAGGTGGGGACGACCGACCTCAGCGAGCGCGACGTCGCCCGGCTCACCATCGGACAGACGGCGGACATCTATGTGGAAGCCTTGAATACAGATATCACGGGCAGGGTGATCTCCATCGCACCGCAGGCCAATGTCGTCGGCGGCGATGTCGTTTACACCGTGGTCATTGCTTTGGATGAACAACCGTCAGGATTACGTTGGGGCATGAGCGCCGATACCAACATCCTCGATCGTTAGAATTCGATGACGGGCGAGTGGAATTCACTCGCCCGTCATCGTCACCACCACCGTCCGGCTCCCTCCCCGGTCCCGGTGCTCGCAAAGATAGATGCCCTGCCACACGCCCAGATTCAGCCTGCCCAGCGTGATGGGAATGGTCAGGCTGCTGCCGATGAGAACGGCCTTGATGTGGGCGGGCATGTCGTCCGGCCCTTCGTAAGTGTGGACGTAGTGCGGGGCATCCTCCGGAGCCAGCAACTCGAAATGCGCTTCCAGGTCAGAACGAACGGTGGGGTCGGCGTTTTCGTTGAGAGCCAGCGAGGCCGAGGTGTGCTTGATGAAGATGTGCGCCAGTCCCACTCGCATCTGGCGGAGTTCAGGGAGCTGGCGCACGATTTCTTCGGTGACGATATGAAACCCTCGCTGTCGAGCTCGCAGGCGAATCTCTTTTTGTAGCCAGGTCATGGCAATTTGAGGAAGCGCTCGTAAGTCTCCAGCCAGGCGTCGCTCGTGGCCGGTTCATAAGTGCTGCGGGCGAACGAGGCCGCCACAGCCTGGCGACCGGCAGCCACATCGGGCAGATAGCCGGTGGCGATGGCCTGCATCATCACATTGCCCAAAGCCGTCGCCTCGATCGGCCCGGTGACCACGCGCCGATTGCAGGCGTCGGCGGTGAGTTGATTGAGCAGTTTGTTCTGCGTGCCGCCGCCGACGATGCGAATCGTATCGATGCGATGGCCGACAAGCGTCTCCAATGAGCCAAGCACCCAGCGGTATTTCAGGGCCAGGCTCTCCAGGATGCAGCGCATAACCTCGCCCACACTTTCGGGGACAGACTGACCGTTGCGCTCACAATAAGCCCGGATCATGCCTGGCGTGTCGCCGGGGCTGGCGAAGTCGGGGAAGTCAGGATTGACGACGCTACGCAGGGGTTCCGCCTGCCCGGCTAACGCCACCAACTCATCCCAGCCAAAGTGCCGACCCTCGCGCTGCCACTGGCGGCGGCTTTCCTGTACAAGCCACAGACCCGCCACATTTTTGAGCAGGCGAATCGTCCCCGCCACCCCGCCCTCGTTGGTGAAATCGAAAGCCAGGGATTGGGCATTGATCACCGGTTGCGAGACTTCAACGCCCATCAGGCTCCACGTCCCGCTGCTGATATAGAGGCTGTTTTCATCCAGATCGGGCACGGCGGCGACGGCATTGGCCGTATCGTGCGTGCCAGTGGCGATCACGGGCGTCCCTGCCGCCAGACCGGTTTCGGCGGCCACCTCCGGCAGAAGCCCGCCCAGCACCGTGCCCGGATTGACGATTTCGGGCAGCATATCGGAACGGATGCCCAGGTCATGCAGCATCTCCGTCGCCCACATACGCGAGCGGGCGTCCAACATCTGGCTGGTGGAGGCGTTCGAGTATTCGACCGCTTTACGCCCGGTCAGCCAGTAGTGAAACAGGTCGGCCGTCATCAAGTAGGTTTCGGCGGCGGCCAACTGCGGATCGCCCGCCAGCGTGCGGCTGAGCAATTGATAGAGCGCATTGATCTCCATGAACTGGATGCCGGTCGTCTCGTAAATCCGCTCTTTGGGCACACGAGCGAACGCTTCGGCCAACATGCCGTGGACACCGGGGTCGCGATAGTGATAGGCGTTCCCCAGGTAACTCCCGGACGAGTCGAGCAAACCATAATCCACACCCCAGGTGTCGACGCCGATCCCCGCCACTGGCTCGCCATACTGGGCGGCATACTTCGCCAGCCCGGCCTTGATTTCATGCCACAGGCGCAGATGATCCCAATGCAGCCGACCCATGATTTCGACCGGGCCGTTCTCGAACCGGTGCATCTCTTCCAGAGTGAATCGCTCGCCATCCCATCGGCTCAGCATCACCCGACCGCCGGAAGCGCCCAAATCGATGGCAAGGAAATTCGCAACATTTGCCATAGCAGCTATCCTCCCTTATTGGAATCCGCCGCTGGCATCGGCAAGGCCTCTCTCAGCGGCAATCTTCGCCTCGTAGCCGCTGGCACGATAGGCGGCAATGGGATCGAGCGGCGCGCCCAGTTCTTCGCGCACCTGCATGAGCAAAGGCGACACGTCGGTGCGATAGGCCTCGTTCAGCAGGATGTGCGCCTGTAAAACTTCGCCCGCCGCCTGCACATCGGCCAGTTGTTTGCGCGGCACAAGCAGCGACTTGGCGAATGCTTCCTGGCAGTTCATCACCGACAGAAGCATGGGCGTAATCTTGCCCTCGATGTTGTGGCACTGGTCGAGCATGTAGGCGACGTTGCGAGACGTGGAGCGAGCGGGTTCGTCTTCGCCCAGCGCGGCGCCGGTCAGCTCGTTGTAAATCAGGAAAAGCTCGTAGGGGTTGACGCTGCCCACAATCAGATCGTCATCGGCGTATTTGCGGTTGTTGAAGTGGAACCCGCCCAGCCTGCCTTCGTCCAACAGAAAGGCGACGATCTGCTCGATGTTGACGCCCTGGGCATGGTGGCCCAGGTCGACGAGCACCTGCGCCCGCGGGCCTAATTTCAAACACATGGCATAGGCTGTGCCCCAATCGGGAATGTCGGTACTGTAAAACGCTGGTTCAAAGAACTTGTATTCGACCAACATGCGCCCGCCCGCTGGCAGTCGATCATAGACCAGCCGCAATCCATCTTCGAATCGCTGTTTGCGTCCGCGCAGGCTATCCTGTCCGGCGAAGTTCGTGCCATCGGCGAACCACAGGCTGAGGGAATCGCTCTTCACTTTGGGCATGATCTCGCAGCATTCCAGGATGTGATCGAGCGCCTGCTCCTGGATGCCCCGATCCGGATTGCCGAGTGAACCCAGGCGGTATTCGTCATCCTGAAAGACATTGGGGTTGACCGCCCCGATGACGATGCCCTGGTCTTCGGCATACTGGCACATGGCATCATAGTCGCCATCTTCGGGCTTGTCCCAGGGGATGTGGATGGCGACCGAAGGGGCGACGCCGGTCATCTTGTGCGCCATGGCGGCGTCGTCCAACTTTTCGTGGGTGGTGCGGGCGGCGCCCGGCCAGGCGAACGCTTTGAAGCGCGTGCCGCTATTGGCGTATCCCCAGCTTGGGGTTTCGATATGCTGCGCTTTGAGTTCCGCCTTCACAGCTTCGACATCGATGCCACGCTCGGCCAGATTTGCGGCCAACAGCTCATAAGCGGCTTTGTGATTGCTCATTTGATATCTCCTTTGCTGAATTCACTGATTACTTCATTACTGATTACTGACCGCCGCTCACCGCATTTCCTGCCCGCCGGTGACATTGATCGCCTGGCCGGTCATGTAGCTGGACTGGTCGGAGGCCAGGAAAACGAGTGCATTGGCTACATCCTCGTAGGTGCAGCCGCGCTTCATCGGCACCTGGTCGATGTACTTTTGTCGCACCTCTTCCTCGGTGATCCCCCACTTTTTGGCGTACTGGCTGTAGAGCGAGTCCACCCACAGGGGCGAGTCGAGCAGGTTGCCCGGACAGATGGCATTTACCCGCACGCCATATTCAGCCAGGTCGAGGGCGAGGCTCTGGGTGAGGCCGATGCCGCCGAATTTGCTGGCTGCATAAGCCGAGTTTTTGAAGCTGCCCTTCTTGCCCGACTTGGAATTGATTTGGATGATAGCGCCGCTGCGCTGTTCCATCATCACCCTGGCGGCGTGCTTGGCGACCAGCATGTAGCCGAACAGATTGACATTCATCACCGCCCGCCATTTCTCCGCCGGGAATTCCCAGATCGCTTCGGCGATGAGGATGCCTGCGTTGGAGACGACGATGTCGAGACGGCCAAAGGTTTCGACGACCAGCTTGACCATCGCCTCCACCTGCGCTTCGTCGGTGATGTCCACCCGGATGCCGAGCGTACGCCGACCGGTGCTGGTGGCGATCTCGGCGGCAGTAGCATCCGCCCCCTCGCCATTGAGATCGGCGACGGCGACATCACAGCCTTCGGCAGCTAGACGCAGGCAAAGCGCCGCACCCAGCCCTTGCGCCCCGCCGGTAACGAGGGCGACTTTATCTTGAAGTTGCTGAGCCATTCTTAACTCCTGTCGATATTTGGTAATCGATGTTGGGTATTGGGTATTGGAAGTAATTTGTTCGCCACAGTTCCCAATACCTAATACCCAATATCCGCTATGGTTGTTACGGCAACATCAGCCGCAGGAACTCCGCCTCGGCTTCATTCGTCCATTCTCGGCCATCCTTGAGCAGGGCATAAACGCTGGGGAGCACGTCCTTCAGGTCAGGCACGGCGGTGAGGGGAAAGTCCTTAATCTGGGGATAGATGACGACTTTGCCGGGATAAACCTGGTCGCGTACGGCGACAAGGCCATCTTTAGCGGCGCTGAGCGAACCGAGCGCGGCCACCGAGCGGTTGGGCGACAACTCGCCAGATTCAGCCTGGTGCAGCATCAAGCGTAGATCGTCGATCGTGGAGGCGGAGTGGCCGATCACGCGAGTGTCCCGCAGATAAGTATCGCTGAGGGCGATGGGGGCGGTAACGCCACGAGCCACGCCGGCGAAGATGTTCATCACGCCTTCGGGAGCCAACCATTTCACCGCGTCGGCGATCACGGGGGGGATGGGGGCGAGCACGATGATGTCGTCAAAACCTTCTGCTCGCAGTGGCGCCATCCCTGCCGCATACGCCTCTTTGTTCATTGGGTTCAGGCAGATGAATTCAATGCCCTTCTCGCGTGCTTCTGCGCCGAAGGAAATCTCGACATCATTCAGGCGCAAATCGCTGACATCGGTGCAGAGGATGACAGATGGACCGTCGGCTTTTTGGATGGCGCGCTGCACATGCATCCGGCCCATCGCTCCGCCTGCGCCCACGAACCAGGCTCGCCCGCCCGGTTTCAACGACGAGCGCACGGGCGTATCGGTATAGGCGTCCAAAACCTCGGGGCTGGTGCTCCCCACGTAAACCCAGCGGTTGTAATGCACTCGGCCGATGTCCACATTCACCGGCTCGGCCAGCGGCTCGGTCATCACCAGGGCGACAATGCCGAAATGCGCCATAGCCGGGCTGACCGTTTCGATCAAGGCCTTGTCCGCCCCCAGCAAGATGATGTCATCGACCGAACCGGCGGCGATGAGTGCCGGGTCGTTTATGTCAACCACCTCCACGCCCATGTCCGCCGCTCGCGCCCGCAGGCTGTCGGTCAGGTAGTCAGGCACGTCGGTGAGTAACAGCCGGGCGGGATGCGAGGCAGGCTCGAATCCGGCGCTGAGGGTGTATTCCCGATTCGGGTCCGCCTGCGTGCCGATGATCCAGCACACGCCGCCCGGCCTGATCTGCGTGCGATACGTCAACTCATAGGCGGCGGTGACACAGGCCCAGGGTTCAGTGAGTGCGCTCTCGGCATAGCCGGTGGTCGGCTGTACCGGAATCAGATAATTGCCGTCGTCACCATTGAGGATGCGCTGGTCGATGACGTTGTACTGCGACAACCCGCCCTGGATTTCGTAGCCGTAAGCATAGCCCACGCCGCCGACATTGATATCGGCCTGAATGGTGAACCGATCGCCGACGTGGTATTGCTTTTTCAGGTTATCGCCCACACCGACCACGGTCATGGCGATTTCATGGCCAAGAATGACCGGGTCTTCGGCCATTTTGCGATAGATGCGGGGGTGCTCTTCGCCCAGGCTGATAATCTTGATGTCGGAAAAGCAAAGGCCGGTGGCGTCATGGCGCACGAGCAATTCATCCGGGCCGTAGGATGGTACCAGCGCGTCGCCCGGCCCGCCGTCGTCGCCCAGGTTTTCGATGCCGGCGCCGTACAGCCGCCAGAGATGTTGATGTTCGGGCAGCGGTTCGTCCGCTTCCTTGAATTCGACAAATTTGTCAGTCATGAGTGTCACTCCTGTTTATGGGTAAGTTGAGATAGTAAATCGCTTGGGGCGAGGTCGGATGCCAGGGATCGCAGCCGGTTCCGGGCGGATGCCGTGGGCGGGGTGAGGCGGCCAACCTGTGCGTAGAATTCGTTCTTAGCTTTTCGTGTCGGAAGTTTTGCCTGCGCCCAGGCGCTCTGATAACCCAGCCCGGCATGGCGTTGCAGCACCGTGTGGCCGTGAATGAAATAAGCGCCGTCCATGAAGGCGTCCTTCACGGGGGCCAATTCGGGAGCGCCGAAATCATCCATCAATTTATTGCCGAAGCTGTTCATCTCGGTGCCGACATTCAGGGGCAGGTCCAGGCTTTGGGCCAATTCCACCACTTCGTAAAGTTTTTGCACTTTGATACGCTTCGTCTCCGCATCACCGATGTTCCAGTTGCGGTCGGGTATAACGTTCAGGGCGACGACGCCCTTGTCGATGAGCAATTCCAGCAGTTCGGGCATGGCCTGTTCACCAGCGCTCGTCCCATCCAGCCAGGCGGCGCAAGGCAGCGCCTCGCAGGCCAGAATCAGTTCGTGGAATTCCTCGATGCTGGGAAAGGTCTCCGGGCCAGGCTGCACATAGCCCACGCCGCCTCGTTTCATCAATTTGCTGCGCACGGCGTTTTGCAGGGCGGGCGACGACGGCAGCATTGGCTCGACCTGCTTGCGCTCCATCCCCAGCTTGCTCGCCCAAAAGGCGGCGGGATCGGGGACGAGACGAGCGGCTGCCTGGGTGTAGGCGAAGACCATGTGCCGTTCCGTGGCGACGCCCTTCGGGGTCAGGGGCAGGACGTCGCGCTCGTAGTCCAGTTGCACCGGAGCGAGATACGCATTGACGCGCGCCAGCACATCAAGATTGCGCGCTCTGGCTCGCGTGCGCAAGTCCTCGGCAATGTGTGCGGCGGAATCCGGCACAGCGCCAGAGGTGAAGCCGATGCCCATGTGATAGGTCACGCCCGGCTCACCCGGCGAATTGATCTCGCGCGTGGCGAATTCCGGCACGAAGGCTCGCGTCTCGATGCCGGCGCTGGCCCTCAGTTCCAGCATTTCGGCAGCGGCCAGCCACTCGTCCACGGCGTCGAGCACATCGAAATCGACCGTGCCCATCAGCTTGTAACCTTCGGTCTTGCCCAGCCAGGCCAGACCAGCGGGCGAATAGCCGTAGGCGTTGTATGAATAGAAAGTGTGGCAGTGCATATTGGCGACTTCGGCGGGCGCTGGGCATTCGATCTCGCCAGCCTCGGCCCGGCCCCACAGTTTGGCCAGGGCTTGCTGGCGAACCCCGGCATCAAAGTCGTTTAATTGTGCAGTCAGTTGTTCTGTCGTTTGCGATTGATTCATTGGGTCTCCTCTAGTTGACTGTCACCTTCAATCGTGAGTCTGTATCATAATTATCATGATAATTGGATGATCAATGGGCAGGTGACAGTCAACTGCATCCGTACTAACGCACGCCGATCACCCGCTGGCGATAGTGTTCGTCCGGGCGGGTGTGGATGCGCGAGACGGCCTGCGCCGTCATAAAGTTAGGGCCGCCGAGAGCGTAAGTCCCGACCAGGATACGGGCGGCTTTGACCATCATGGCGGTGGTGTTCAACACCTGTTGGGCGGTTTTGCCCAGCACAAAGAGGCCATGGTTTTGCAGATGCATCACCTTGGGCAATTCGCCATATTCATCGATGTAGCGATTGATGCCGTCTCGGATCGCCCGCGCCAGGGGCAGGCCCGGATCGACGTAGGGGATCAGCACGGGGGCGGGGCCGCAGAGCACGACTTCATCGGGAAAGAGGCGACCGGCGAAGGCGTTCTCGAATCCCACCGAGCAGGTGATCATATTGATGGCGGCGGGGTGCGTGTGCCCCACGAAATTGACGTCGTCGAGCATCAGGCAGACCCCATGCACGGCGGTCTCGACCGAGGGGTGTTTGGGGAAGGCGGGATCGACTTTGGCGTCGATCAGCGCCTGGCGAATCCCGGCATCGTCGAGGTCAGGGCCGTCCAACATCTCTCGCACCCGATCGAAGCGCACCTGCACAAAGCCGTTCGCATCGACCGTGCGCAATTCCGTGCCGCTGGCCTTCACCCAGAAAGTGTTGTCATCCGCCTGAGCCGAGGTATTGCCTTCGCCCAAAATCACGTAGTCGTTTATCGGATCGCCAAGCTGGTTGGACATAGCGATGAGTTGGTTGAGGATTTTATCGTTCATTTTGTTTGCTCCATTTTTGATGTGCGACGCACCTCGCAGGTGCGACGCACGTAAGTATCAATATTCGCCGTGCGCCTTGGCGGCGGCGATGAATGCTTCGACATTCTCCATCGAGACGTCGGATTGAATGATGTGCGCTGGCGAACACATG
The DNA here is from genome assembly GCA_024102915.1 of Caldilineales bacterium. Taxonomy (GTDB): domain Bacteria; phylum Chloroflexota; class Anaerolineae; order J102; family J102; genus JAGFJG01. Next base: position 10,181 of record JAGFJG010000182.1, on the reverse strand, counting down.
TACCCGCCGCCCGCGCCCAGCACACGGATTTTCTCGGCCACATCGGCGGCTATCTCATCGGATGTGCCGTTAGGCAGCAGGTCTTGCTGGTCGATCGCCCCCCAGAAAGCCATGCGGTCGCCGAACTTGTCCTTCAATTCCTGCGGGTCGTGGCCGGGCACATTCGGCTGTACGGGGTTGAACACCTGCATACCGATGTCGGCCAGGTCGCCGAGGATGGGGGCGACAGCGCCGTCGGTGTGATAGGCGATGAGCACATCGGGCGAGGCCGCCCGGATTTCTTGCCACATCTCGGCATAACGAGGCTTGAAGATGTTGCGCCACATGCCCGGCGAGATCAACATGCCGTTTTGCGCGCCGAAATCGTCGCCAAACCAGAGGGCGTCAACGCCCAGGTCGACCAGTTGTTTGGCGATGCCGGTGTTGAACGTTTTTACACGGTCAATGATCGCCCCGCAATATTCCTCGCCCAGGGCCAGGTCCATCATGAATTTCTCCATGCCCACGTGCTGCCACGACATTTCGAACATGCCGACTTCGACATCGCCGACAATGAAATAATCATCTTTGTACTTTTCGATAATCCGTCTGGCGTCGTCGAATCGGCCCTCGGCATAGGCGTCGGGATAGGGATGGTTCAGAATGTCCTGCACGGTGCTGGCGTCTTTCAGGGGATGAATGATAACCTCCATGTACAGCGGCCCCTGCCGCATCATCATGCCAAATTCATTGATGATGTAGCCCTCTGGCGTCACCTCATGGCTGTACCCGCGCGGCAGCCCGCCCCCGACCACAACAACATCGCTGCCCATCGCCGTGCGCAGGTCGTTGTTGGAGATGCGGTAAGTCAAGTCTTCGTAATACGAGGTCGTGTAATCGGTGGGGATGTCGTACTTCTCGGCGAAAGCGTCGCTGAGCGACCGGCAGAGATCGAATTGCAGGGGAACCCGGTCGGGCACGCCGGAACGGGAAAGCGCTTTGAAAACACGTTCACGGGATTTCATGGTTTTTCTCCGGGGTGATTTGATTTGGAATTTGAATAGCTTCGTTCATTTTTGGGAACAGCATGTGATGAGGTAATCGAGTAGTGGAGTAATGACGCTTCATCACGCAATTGGATAGACCCCAGCCTCCCGTGCCGCATCCGCCATCGCCAGTACGTTTTCGGGCGGGACATCGACGAGGATGCTGTGGACGGATGAGAGCACGTAACCGCCGTCGGCGCCGAGTTCTCGAATGCGCTGGCGCACTTCGGCGGCGACATCGTCGGTGGAGCCATAAGGCAACACCCGATGCGTGTCGATAGCGCCCCAAAAAGTGACCCGATCTCCATATTTCGCCTTGACCTCGGCCAGATCGCCCAGGGCCGACGGCTGCACGGGATTGATGGCATCGATGCCGATTTCGATCAGGTCGTCAAGCAGGGGCAGCACATTGCCGTCACTGTGATAAAGCAAAATGGCATCGGTGTGGGATTTGACGAACTCGAAGTATTTGGCCTGCACCGGCTTCAAAAACTGGCGATACATCTTCGGTGAGATCAGCAGTCCGTTTTGCGAGGCCAGATCGTCGGCGGTGCGGAAAATCTGGATGTATTTGCCAGCGGCATCGAGAAAGCGTCGGGTTCCGGCCAGATTCAATTGCAGCAGCCTGTCGAACAGCGCCGACACGAAACCAGGATTCTGAATAAAATCCATGAAAAGCTGCTCGTAGCCGCGCAAAGCGTAAGCCGTCTCGAAGAATGAATAAAATCCGCAACTGGCTTCGATGGCGTAGTCGGTGTTCTCGTACAGGGTTTTGGCGTCGTCGGCAAGGCCAGCGATAAAGCCGGGGTCATTCGGGTCGGGCCAGGGAAAACGGTCGAGATCAGCGATGTCGGCCTCGGCCAGGGGTGATTCGGCCACCTCCCAATAGAAGGCGTGGTCCCGATACCAAATCTGCCGCCAGCGCACGCCCCAGATATCGATAAACTCGCCATCGGCAACCGGAGGCGGCGACCAATTCAGTGGCGAACGCGCCCGCAGCGGATAACAATCGCTCCCCAGACGTTCCAGCACGACATCATCCAGCCGGGCGGAACGGTATTGCTTGCTCAGGGTTTTGGTCTGGCCAGCCTCGACGCCGAGATATCGCTTCAGATTATCGTAGGCTTCGACAACCAGGGTCGTACTCGTGCCGCCGCCGATGTCGATCGGCACCCGGTCGGGTTCCTGATGGCGGCAGGCGGTGAGCACACGCTGGCGGGAGGTGAGGGCGGACATTGTTGTTAGCGGGTAGCAAGTAGCAGATAGCAGGTGGCGGGTGTTCGTTCAATACTCCATCACTTCATCACGCCTCATGATGCTGCAACATGATCTTCATGCCCGCCCGGCCTTCCATGGCATCGAAGGCGGCATTGATCTGGCTGAGCGGGAAACGGTGCGTCATCAGTGGTTTGACGCGCACCAGACCCTTCGCCAACAGATCGACGGCCAGCTCGTGGTGGCGAGGCGTGCTGCCGTGCGAGCCGGTGACAAAGCATTCTTTGTAATGAATGATGTTCGATTGAATGCACATCGGCCGGGCATTTTTTGCCAGACCGCCGAACAGGTTCACATAGCCACGCTGGCCGACCATTTCGATCGCCTGCTCGTGGCTCTCGACCGACCCGGCGGCGGTTATGACGATATCCGGGCCATCCCCACCGGTCTCCTCCCGACAGCGGGCGACCACATCCTCTTCGTTGGGGTCGATGTACACATCTGCTCCGTAGGTTTTGGCGATCTCCATGCGCAATTTGCTGCGCTGCACGCCGATCACCTTCGTCGCACCCATGATACGGGCCAGGTCGATCATCATGCAGCCGATGGGGCCGAGACCGATGATGACGACGCTTTTACCGAGGGAGAGATTGACCAATTCGAAGCCGTTGATGGCGCAGGCCAACGGTTCGGCCAGCGCCGCCTCCTCGAAACTGAGACTGTCGGGGATGGGCGTGACTGGGCCTTGCAACAGCAGCTTGGGCAGCAGCATGTACTCGGCGAATGCGCCGGGGATTTGATAACCCACGGCATAATTGACCTTGCAATTGTTGAGCAGGCCGTTGCGACACCATTTGCACTCACCGCAGGGAAAATCAGCGCCGAGCGCCACCCGGTCGCCCACTTTCACGCGGGTCACGTTTTTGCCCACTGCGACGATCGTGCCGGAGGCTTCGTGGCCGAGGATGGCGGGCGGCTTCACGCGGGGATTGCCGTGACGATAGATGCGGATGTCGGAGCCGCAAATGCTGGTGGCTTCCACACGCATCAGGGCGGAATCGTCATCGACGGTCGGGGTGGGGACTTCTTGCAGAGAGATGTGGTTGAGTTCGGTGAGGACGGCAGCGAGCATGAGATGGTTCCTGGTAGATTGGATATTAGAGATTGGTTATTGGGTATTGGGTTGTATTAGCACTTTAGCGTAGAAAGTCTGGCCTTCTTTCATCATGTTCAGGCCGGAGAAAGCTTCGGCCAGGGGTAGGCGATGGGTGATCAGCGGTTCGAGTTGCAGCGCACCTGAGGCCATCGCGCACAACACAGTGCGCCAATCGTCGTCATTCCCGGCAGCGCTATAATCGGAATTCCACACGCCCAGCAGGTCGATTTCCCGGCGCATGGCCTGCGAGATCAGGGGGACGGGCAGGATGACATCGGAGGCCGGATTGCCGAGGATGATCATACGGCCGGCCCGGCGAGTGGCGGCCACGGCCTGGCGGAATGTCTGGGGCACGCCCGCCGCTTCCACGGTGACTTCAGCGCCTTCGCCGCTGGTCAAGGCTTCCAACTTTTTGACCGGATCGACCTCAAAGTTATTGAACGCCGTCTCGAAACCCAACGTCCGGGCCAGTTCCAGTTTTTCGGGCACGATGTCAAACACGATCACCTGGCCTGCGCCCATGATGCGCGCCCACTGCGCTGCCATCAGGCCGATTGGCCCCGCCCCGAAAATAGCGACCGTCTGGCCGACCGCCGAACCTGCCCGGCGTACAGCATGCAGCGCCACCGCCGCCGGTTCGGTCATGGCGGCGATATCGAGCGAGACGCCATCCGGCACGGGCAGGAGATTTCGGGCGGGGGCGACGACGAATTCGGCGAAAGCGCCATCGCTGCGCGAGCCGAGATAATCGTAATCGAGACATTGGGCGTAGCGGCCCTGTTCGCAAGCGGAGCAGCGCCCGCACCAGATCAACGGAAAAACGGCGACGGCATCGCCCGACCGGAATCCTTCCACGCCCTCCCCGACTTCCTCGACCTGCCCGGCGAACTCGTGGCCGATGATGGTGGGGAAATGATAGGTTCCCTTGACGAACGTGCGGGGGATATCGGAGCCGCAGACGCCGCAAGCGACTACGCGCACCAACACTTCGCCGGGACCGGGAGTGGGACGGGCGATGGCCTCGAAACGCATGTCGCCCACAGCATGGAGAACCTGCGCCTGCATGGTCTGGGCGCTCATGGCCTGGCCTCCTCTCGCAGCCGAAGACCTTCTGCAATCGCCACTCGCGCTCGCGCCACGTTCTCGCCGATGCTGGCATCTTTGTGGAAAACGCTACTCGTGCCCCCAACCAGGATGTCGGCTCCGGCAGCGACCATCGGCGGGATATTGGCGAAACTGACGTTGCCGTCGGCCTGAATGGGGATGTCCAGCCCACGCTCCCGCAAATAGGCGCGGGCGGCGACGAGCTTGCGCAGACCCGAAGGTACAAGTTTTTGGGCGGCAAAGCCGGGGTTCACGGTCATGATGAGGAGGTAATCCAGCCGTTCGAGTACGAAATCGAGGGCCGAGAGCGGGGTGGCCGGGTTCAGGGCGACGCCAGCCTGTGCGCCCGCAGCCTGAATCAGGGCGAGCGTGCGGTCGAGATGACGGGCGGATTCGGCGTGGACGGAAATCATCTGCACGCCAATGGCCGCCAGCTTTTCGATGAAGAAGTCGTTGTTCTCGACCATGAGATGGGCGTCGAAGGGTAGACCAGTGCGGGCGCGCATCATTTCTAACATGCCCAGACCGAGCGGCATGTTTGGCACGAAGTGCGCATCCATGAGATCAAAGTGCAGCAATTCCACGCCCGCCGCTTCCAATTTCTGGGTCTGTTCGGCCAGGCGCCAGAGATCGGCGCACATCATCGAGGGAGCGATGCGAATGTGAGGGTTCATGATGCTGTGAGGGTTGAGGCCGGTTCGGCCATGAATTCGGTTTGCAGGTATCGCAGCGATTGACGCAACATCTGTTCAAGTTGCGGATCGGAGTAATCCCGACCGGTTTTCGGTCCCCCGATTTCGAGGTAGCAAATCAGGTCGGTCATGGGAATCTTGGCGGCGTTCGCCGCCAAAATGCGCCGGACTTCCCTCACATCGATGACGCCACGCACACGTTCGGCGGGCGTGAACCCGAAGGTGGAATTGAAATGACGATCGGTGTTTTTGAGATGAATGTGGTGCGTGTAGGGCAGCGCCGCTTCAAAAAGTTGCATGTTGTCCCACACAACGTTCATCTCCCGATCGGCGTAGCCATGGGTGACATCGGTGCAATAGCCGACGGGTACGGTGGTTCCGGGATGGGCGTGATGGTAAGCCAGCAATTCCTCGGCCATGTCCCTGATCTCTTGCGGCAGCGTGGGCGGTTCGGCCAGACACGACATCGGCTCGATGGTCAGGTATTCGAGGCCGCAATCATGGGCATAAGCCATCATCTCTTGCATGAAGGCGATCCATTGGCCCCAGCCCTGGCTTTTGTAACCCGTGCGGTCGCGCAGCACTGCACCGGGATTGGAGCCGATCGCACTGGCCCCTACCAGCGCGCCAATCTCGATCACCCGGCGATAAAGTGTGCGCGTGGCCTCACCCCAGGCTGGATGGTCGTGACGGAAGAAGCCGCCCATCTCGCGATGCGTGGTAAAGACAGTGGAGATATCGATGCCGTAGTCCGCAGCCTGTTGGCGCAGCCCGATGTAGAAATCATCCGGCAGAAAGTACATGGCGACAAAGGAGCCAAACTGAAGATGATGTACATCCTCTTCGGCCAGCAGGCGAAAGAGCCAATCGTAGCTGTATCGATTTTCGATGGGATCGGATTTGAGGCCGAGGTGGAGGTTGAGGGCGTCAAGTGTCATGTATCAAGTGTCAAGTGTCATGTATCAGGTGTCATGTATCAAGTGTCAGGTGCGACAAAAGTGAGAGAGTGATGAAGTAATGGGGTAATGAAATGCAGTTCATGTGTAGATGACATTACTGAATACTGCGTACTCATCACTCAACACCCTTCAGTCCAGATGGAATACTTCCTTCAACTCGATCATGCTTTCATCGGCGTGGGCGCCGCCCAGGCCCTCGAAATATGGGGCCATGAACTCCTGCCAACGGGCGTTGACCTCTTCTTGCGCCATGCCGTCGCGGGCAGCCTGAAAGCTGTCCGGCGTCTCGAAGTATCCGAAGAGCAGGCCGTCGGGGCGCATGAACAGCGAGTAATTGTGCCAGCCGGTGCGACGCAGGGCGTCAAGCATGTCGGGCCACACGGCGGCATGATGTTTTTCGTAGTCGGCGATCATGTCCTCTTTGACTTTGAGGAGAAATGCGATTCGTTTCATGGGTTTGTTTTGCGATGAGAGTCGAATGTCCACGTCTGCCCGCGGGCGGCGACGCGCAGAACGTGGGTTAGTTCGGGATAGGTTGTGTCGATGCGATGTTTGAGAGCGATGTCGGTGAGCGCGCCCCAGGGGTCTTCCCAGCCGCTATAGTGGACGAGGTATCCCCCATAGCATTGAGCAGCCGGGTCATAGTTTAATTCGAGTTGAGTCAGGAAGCCCGAATCGACCAGGGCAGCCAGCCCGGCATGGCCGGTTTCCTCTGCCATTGCCGTCAAGGTCGTGCCTTCGATCAACGCCAGGGATGGTCCGCACAGCGCCGCAAGATGTTGCAGGGGCGGCGTGCGCAAATCCCAGGCGATGACGATACGATGACCAGCAAATTCGATGCTGTAAATCACGGATCCGGCGCCGTGGTCAACGGTCAGGGGCAGCACGTTGAAAGGGCCGAAGCTGACGGCAGAGCCGGATTCGATTCGACGGTGCTCGAGGGTTTCGCCGCTGGTGTAGCCATAACGATGGGTCGAGAGCAGGTGCTGTTGGGCCTCGTCTGTGGCGTAGACCGGCACGGGCGGGCGGGAATTGCGGATGAAGTCGCCCCGGCGCTGGCAATAAATCTCGGAGAGCACCATCAGCTCGGCGTGGTGGTCGATATGGCCGTGGGTGATAAAGACGACCAGCGGTTCTTCCCAAAACGAGTCGGGACAGAAATCGGCAATGGCTTCGAGCGTTCCCAGGCCGCAATCGAACAGCACATTTTGCACGACCCGGCCGTCCTCGACTTGCGACAACAATCCGCTGACGTTGCCGCCTCGATCCTGGCCCAGCCGGCGTTTCTCGGTCCAGTACGCGTAATCCTTGTTAAGTTGGCGGTAGATAAAAGACATTTGAGCAGGTAGCAGGAAGCGGCTGACTGACTGATTAGTCCATGACTGAATATTTCATCACTGGCTTCCGTATTGCCGCGCCAGCCGATTGACCACAGTATAGGCGAATATCAGGCGTTTGGGCGGAATGTCAGGCTGGACGAAGTGGCCGGTGTTGAAAATGAAGCCGCCGCCAGGCGCGTAGATCTCGAAACAACGGGTGATGTATTGTTCCAGCTTTTCGCCGTCGTATGCATACAGCCCGTCGATGATGTCGAGCGAACCGTAAACGACGATCTTGTCGCCGTAGTCTCGCTTGACGACGACCGGGTCCATACCGGCGCTTTCCTGCACGGGATGCATGCTGTCGTAGCCCATCTCGATCAAATCGTCGAGGATGTTCATGATATAGCCGTCGCTGTGCAGATTGACGAACGCGCCCCGGTCATGGGCGTGTTGGACGACGCGGGCGGCATAGGGCTTGATCTGGTTGCGCCACATGCGCGGGGAGAAAAGCATGTTTTGATTGCTGCCCCAGTCATCCGAAAGCGTGATGATGTCCACCCCGGCATCGATGCAGCTATCGACCAGCGCGCAGAGCCAGTCGGCATAGCGGTCGAACCAATCGGCCATCTTTTGCTTGCTCTTGCCCAGATGCATCCAGCAGTTCTCGATGCCGATGATGCGGCTTGTGCCTTCGACAATGCCCCAAATGTGGGCGGTGATGGCGCGCTCGCCGCCGAACTGCTCGACAGCCTCGACGATGTTGAGACCGGCGAAATCAGGCGTCCAGTCTTTGTAAGTCAGCCAGAAGGGATCACGCGGATCACCGGGGTTGAAATCCGCCAGTTCGTCCACGTTCAGGAGACGCCCCGTCTGATTGGGCCAGGGCACGAAACCTTCCATCAGGTCGATGCCGAATTCGTCCATGAACTCACGACGAGTGCCGTACTCAGCTTCCAGCATTCCCAGAAATTGTTTCTGGTAGAGCCAGCAATCGATGGGAGTGCGATCGGTCGGTTCCCGGCGTAGGGTAGCGAGCACGCGTTCTCTCGAAGTCATCATGAGTGTATATCCTCCGGCACAAGGTTGAGCAGATTGTCCCAATAAGCGGCATCGAGGCCGGCGACGTATTTGCTATGGAATCTTTCTAAATGCACCTGATCCCAAACCGGAACCAGGGGCAGAATCTCGGCGGGCAGACCCCGCAGGATTTCGGCGTACGCGTGTTCGAGCAGACGATAACCGGAGGTCGGTGAATGTTTGAAGGGCGGGTGAGGTTGGATGATGCCATCCTCGACCATGGCCTGATCCAGCGCGTCAGCCATCGCATTGATCAGCTCCAATTTACGTTCCCAAGGCGTCGTCAATTCGACCGCTTCTTCCACAATCCTTTGCAGGCGACCTGCCATGCGCGGGAGTCTCACAAAAAAAGCCATCGTCCATTTGTCGTACGGGCAGTAGGTTTTGTCGAGCATAAAGGCAAGCTGCACACCCAGACGCAAGGCGCGGGTGAATGTGATATTGGCATAATAGGTATTGTCGCGCAACAGAGCGCGCTTCAGCGCGTAAGCCCCCATCCCCGAGAAGTAGCGGCACCAATGGGCGATACGGCGCAGGCGCACCGGTTCCGGGTAGTAGCCGAGAAACGCTTTGCGTATCGCCGAAAAACAACCAGCCTCGTCCAACCAGATCTCGCCATTAATGACGTGGACGATATCCTCTTCAGGGATGCTCAGCCATTGCTCGAACGTCTCTGGCGGTTCGGCGATGCCAATGGTGCGGCTGAGATATCCCTCGAGGCTGACCAATGACAGTCCCGCCCCGCCCGAAAGCCCCTCACGCAGAGAATGCCCACGAAAACTCTTGGGCAGTTTTCGTTCGACCGTCGCCAGAATCTCGTCGTGATGCCCGCGGTAGAGATAGTCCGGCATGAGGGCGTTGATACGTAGTCCCCAATGATGGTCGCTGGAATAAGTGTCGTCGAGACGCAGCACTTCGGAGCCATAGCCAAATACGCCGAATGCCGTTTGCGAAGTCTCGACTGGATATTCGCTTTCCAGGATGGGTTTCAAGACTTCGAAGAAGAAATCACGACTGACATCGATAATCGATTCACTCATAAGCGTTCCTTAAAATGATGTGTGCGTGGTCAAGCCAGGGAGAAGCCGTGACCAAGACGAACTCGCGCCACGGCTTCCCCGGAGTGAGTGAGTCGCTGCGAGCAGCCCTTGTCGGGCCGCCCGCAGCAATCATACGATAGTTATTGCGGCGCCGCCTCGTCGATGTTGTCGATGTTGTAGACCGAGAACGGCCCCATCAACACACGCAGACCCTCGTCGCGAGTCGGGTCTTTGGTAATGGTGTACGTGCCCATGCGGCCAGCCTCGAACGTCTCGCCTTCCACACCCTCGATGGCGCCGGTGGCGATCAGATAGGTGACGTAGTAGGAGAGATAGCCGAGGTCGACAAAGCTCCACAGGGCGAACTCTGGCGCACAACCATTCTGGGTGTAGCTGTACAACTCGCTGGGCAAGCCCAGACCCGACACCTTCACCTGGTCGCACAAACCCTCGTCCTGCATCGCTTTCGCCGCCGCCACAATGCCCACCGACGTGGGAGCCATGATCAATTCCATGTCCGGATACTTGTCCACCAACGCCAACGCCTGGTTGTAGCTGTCTTCCGATTGGTCGTTGCCGTACACAATCTCC
>JAGFJG010000174.1 GCA_024102915.1 Caldilineales bacterium | reverse complement strand
GATGCGGTGCTCACGCCGGAAACGTTTGCCGAACTGGTGGCATTGCGTTCTCCGCTGGTGCAACAGGCAGGGCAATGGCTGCGCCTTGACCCGGAACAGATCGAAGCGGGCGAACGATTCCTCGAACGCCAGAGCTTTGAGGGGTTGATGGACTTACGGCAGGCGTTGCGCGTTTGCCTGGGTCTGGACGACAAATTCGATATCGCGGGATTACCGGTGGTGCAGACATTCGCCGAGGGTTGGTTGCCGGAGGTCATCGACCGCCTGATCGAGGGCGATGACGAGCTGCGTCTGGCCGAACAACCCGCCAGGCTGAAAGGCGAGTTGCGGCCTTATCAGCGCTATGGCTACGCCTGGCTGCACACCCACCGCCGTCTTGGATTGGGCGCGTGTCTGGCCGACGATATGGGTCTCGGCAAATCGGTTCAGGCGATCGCCATGTTGCTGCATGAGCGTGAAATCCTCGGCAGACTGCCTCGCCCCACCTTGCTCATCTGCCCAACCTCCTTGCTGGGAAACTGGCGACGCGAGTTTGAGCGATTCGTGCCGGAGTTGCGCCTGTTTACGCACCACGGCAGCGATAGACCCAACCAGCGAAACTTCGCCAAAGTCATCTCGAAGTACGACGTTGTCGTCACCAGCTACACCCTGGCCCGACGCGATGCCGAACTCTTCCAGAATTTTGACTGGTACGGGCTTATTTTGGATGAAGCCCAACGCATCAAGAACCCGGACGCACAGGTGACGCAGGCCATCTACCGCTTTCAATCTGAGTTCCGCATGGTCCTGACAGGCACGCCGGTCGAAAATCATCTCACGGAACTCTGGTCGATCTTTAACTTCCTCAACAGGGGCTATCTGGGGGGGCAACAGAACTTCCGCCGTCGTTTCGCCACACCGATCGAGCGCTTCCAAAGCCCGGTCGAAACAGAACGTTTGCATCGAATGGTACGGCCTTTCGTTTTACGACGTCTTAAAAGTGATCCCTCGGTCATTCAGGACCTGCCAGAACGGCTTGAAATGCGGGTTTACTGCACATTGAGCGAGGAACAGGCTGAATTGTATGAGAAGGTAGTCGAGGAGGGGCTGCCGCGAATCGCCGATTTACACGGGCGAGCGCGGCGTATTCACGTTTTCAACTTAATTACGCGATTGAAGCAGATATTGAACCATCCTTGCCAATACTATCACGAGACCGAAGAGGCGGCCCTGGCGTATGCGGATCTGAGTCATCGCAGCGGCAAGCTAGACCGCCTGACCGAGATGCTGGACGAAATCCTGGACATGCAGGAACGGGCCCTGGTTTTCACTCAATTCGCCGAAAGCGGTCGCCTGATCAGCGCTCATCTGCGCCGGCAACTCGAAATCCCAGTCCTTTATTTACATGGCGGGGTGCCCGCCCGCAAACGCCAGCAGATGATAAACAGCTTTCAGGAAGACCCCCATGCGCCCCGGATTTTTGTGCTCACCCTGGGCACTGGCGGGCTGGGATTGAACTTAACCGCCGCCAATCACGTCTTTCATTATGATCGCTGGTGGAATCCGGCGGTCGAATCCCAGGCCAGCGACCGGGCGTATCGTATCGGTCAGACCCGAGATGTGCAGGTTCACAAATTCATCACTGCCGGCACGCTGGAAGAATCAATCGACGAAATGTTAGAGCGCAAAAAAGGGCTGGCCGAAGCCATTATCGGCGCAGATGAAAGCTGGTTGACGTCGATGTCCGACGATGATCTGGTCAATATCTTGAAGCTGGACACGGAGCGAATGTAGGTGAGCACAGCAAGGAATGTGAATTCAGGAGTGCGTTGGTCAGACGCCTGGCTTGAGGCATTGGCCCAATTTTCTCATCCCGGCCGGATGCGCCGCGGACAGCGCTTTGCCGAGCATGGGCGCATTCAGAAATTCGAGGTGCAGCCCGGCTTGATCAGCGCCGTCGTCAAGGAAGGCAGCAGCGCCTATCAATTGCGCATTCAGATGCGGGTGCTGGATGACGCCACCTGGAATGCCATCATCCAGCGATTGGCCAGTCAGGCCCTGTACAGCGCCCGATTATTGGAAGGCGAAATGCCCCCGGATGTGATCGAGGTGTTCGAAAGCTTGGGAGCGCCCCTGTTCCCATCGGCGGATGAATTGCAGGCGAGTTGCACCTGTCCCGATTGGGAAGTGCCGTGCAAGCACATCGCCGCCCTGTATTATCTTCTGGCCGACCGATTTGACGACGATCCATTCCTGCTATTCCTGGTGCGCGGGCGCAGCAAAGAACAAACACTATCCGCTCTGCGCGAACTGCGCCAATCGCAAACCGATACCGGCGTTGTCGACCAGGATTCTCAATCCACATCCCCTCCGCTCGAAACAACCATCGATCACTTTTGGGACATTGGGCCTTCGATCTCTCAACTTGCATACAATTTTTCACCGCCTCTCACCACAGCGCCGCAACTCCGACGCCTGGGTCCCCTCCCTTCCAGCCAGATAGATATGATCAGCTTGCTATCGCCCATTTATGAGACTGTGACTCAACGAGCGCTGGCATGGGCATATCAAGAGGACGGATATCCACAATGACAGAACTCGCCACCAAAGCCATCCAGGAACAACTGTTTCGCCAATTCACTCGATTCGAGATCGGCGCTCTGCGCACCCTACTCGATATCGTCGGTCACCCCAATTCCGCCAGCATGCGCCGCGACGAGGCCATCTTCTTCCTCATCAACGAGATGAGCGGCAAAACGGAGTTGCGTAAATTGTGGGATCGGCTGAGCACAGTCACGCAGAACGCACTTGCCCACTCGGTGCACATGACCGGCGGCCAATATCAGCCGGAGAGCGTCCTGTTGCGCTACGGCCAGGTTCCGCCCATGCCGCAACGATATTGGAGCGGCTACAAGCCCACCGAGCTCGACCTCTTCCTCGACGAAGACCAGAATATCCTCAGCGAATTGGTACCGCTGCTGCGGGTGGTCGCGCCCAAGCCGGAGCCGTGGCAAATTCCCCCGCAGTTGGAGCCGCCCCCCCGGTACGAATCGGTCGGATTTGAGCGAAGCCCGGGGCCGGATGTCGGGCTTCAGGATTATCTCAGCGTTTTAGCGTTGATTGGGCAGGGGTTGATTCAAGTCAATGACCGTATGATGCCCTCGTTCGATAGCATTCAAACGGTGTTAGACAACCTGGTGGATGGGGATTTCTACGGACTCGCGCCCGGCCAGGATTTGAGCGAGGCGATTCGTCCGGTCGGTCTCGTCCGTTTTGCCCTGGGCAGCGGCATGGCCGAGCCAGGCCCCCGCACCGGGCACAATGTCATCCTGCAATTGCGACCTTTGGGTTGGGAATGGCTGGCGCGACCCAGCGCCGATCTGCTTTTGGACGCAGTGGAGACCTGGACGCAAAACGACCAGTTTGATGAACTCGACCGCATGACGCATCTGCGCGGGGCGCAGCGCCCCAACGGTTCGCGCACACCGCCCGGTCGCCGCCGTGACCGCATTCTGGAAGCGCTCTCATGGAGCCCGCAGGATTGCTGGCTGAGCACGGAAGATTTCTTCAAAGCCGTCAAGCTCTGGCAGTTCGATTTCGAGATCGATGCCGAAGGCGAGTTGACGGCCATCGATGACAGCAATGGCCGCAAGCTGGACGTGATCGAGTTGCGCGACCCCTGGCGAGCCGATCGAGGCGCTTATGCACTGGTCATCCTCATGGAAACCCTGGCCAGTCTGGGGGCGATTGACATCGCTTATACCGAACCGCAGCACGCGCCGCCCTTGTTGGAGACGCCCACAGAAAGCTGGCAACGCCCCATCCACCCGTACACCCGGTATGATGGCATGACCTATTTCCGCATCAACGCCCTGGGGTCTTACCTGTTCGGCCATGTCGGGCGCTACACCATTCCTCGCAACTGCACCACGCCCTTCTTCCAGGTCAACGAGTCTTACCGCTTCGAATATACCAGTCAGGCGCTGGCTCCTTATCAGCGCCAAACCATGCCGCTATTAGGCCAGCGTGACGAAAAAACCGGGGACTATGCCCTGAACAAAGCCAATTGGCTCAGCGCCCAACAGAACGACGGGACCCTGAAGGAACTGCGCGAGCTGTTGTTCTCGCGGCATGACGGCCCGCTTTCACCAGCAGTCGAGGATTGGTTAGAGGAATGCGCCGCCGACAGCACCGCCCTGCGCCGAGGCCGCACGATGATCACAATCCAGGTGCGCAACCCCGAAGTGCGGAATACGATCCTCGAAGATGCCGAATTGCGCCGGTACTGCCGCCTGTTGGATGATCGGACGCTGCTCATTCCCAGTTCGCGCGAACATGCATTTATGCGCCGCGTGCTGGAATTGGGGTACGGGATGGTGGGGGGGCCAGCGGAGAAGTAGGGATTGCGAATTGCGGATGCGAAATTATATCGCATTGGTTAGCGCCAACTCCTCTTCAATCTTCAACTTCCAACCTGCAACCTACTCCGGCAAACGGGGCACGCGAGCCAGAATACCGCTGATCACCTCATAATTGATTGTCCCCAATTCGTTGGCGATGTCGTCGGCTCTGATGCTGTGGTCGCCTTGCCTGCCAATGAGAATGACTTCGTCGCCGGGGCGAACGCCGGGGATGGCGCTCACATCGATGGTGGCCTGATCCATGCTGATGCGGCCGACCAGCGGGGCTTTGTGGCCGCGTACCAACACATGCCCACCGGCGCGCGGCGCTCGCCGGAATCCATCAGCATAGCCCACCGGGATTACGGCCAGAGTCTCGTCGCCCTCCGTGCGATAACTGAGGCCGTAGCCAACCGTGCTGCCCGCCGGCATGCGCTTCACCTGGGCGATGGTCGTTTTCCAGGCGAGAACCGGGCGGAAGGGCAACGGTAGGGGCAGATCGGACGAGGGGTTGAGCCCATAGAGCCCGATCCCAACCCGCACGGCATCGTAATGAGCATCTGGCCGGGTCAGCATGGCGGCGGTATTGGCGGCATGAATCAGGGGCGGGCGTAACCCTGCCGCCGTGATCTCATCGACCAGTTCGCTAAATCGCCCCAATTGCATGCCGGTATGCGGATGGTCCGGCTGGTCGGCATTCGCCATGTGCGTGAACAGGCCCGTGACATTAAGCGCGGGCAGTTCGGCCAGCGTCCGCAAAAAGGGAATCACATCCTCTGGAAACAGCCCCAGGCGGCCCATGCCGGAATCGACCTTGACGTGAACGGGGAGGCGACGACCGAGGGCCTGGGCGGCCTGATCAAAAGCCTGCGCCGCCTCCACATCGTAGACGGTCAGATGTAAATCCATTTCCAGCGCCATTCGCGCCTGCCAGGGCGGCGTGTATCCCAAAATCAAAATCGGCGCATGGATGCCAGCGCGGCGCAACGCCTGCGCCTCTGGCAGGCAGGCGACGGCCAGCATCGAGGCCCCGTTTTGCATAGCCACCCGCGCCACCATCGGCGCTCCATGCCCATAGGCGTCGGCTTTGAGCACGGCGATGAGGCGAACGCCCGGTTGCAGGCGTTCGCGCACGGCGGCGATGTTGTCGGTTAATGCAACGGTGTTGATCTCGACCCAGGTTGGGCGCAAGGTATTGCGCAGACGCACTGCCGCCCATCCCGGACTCTGGCGAGCCAGCAGGTCGGTGGCACGCTCTGGTTGCGCCATCAATGCCGCGACCGCACGCTCGAGACGGGCTTCCCGGCTGCCCTTGACCAGACAGACGCCGCCATGTTGCAGCAGTGTGCGGGCGATTTCAGCGGCAGCGACCGGCGTGTCGGCATGGTGCAGGCGCTTGGCGGCTAGCCCTGCATCGGCGGCGGCCTGAGCCATAATGGACGCCTGCGGCCCCACGGTGATGAGATGGTCGAGACAGGCGGCGATGTCGGGGCCGAGGCCGACAAGCAGGGTTTCCGCCGTGAGGCCCAGACCCGTATGCTCGCCCAGGATGGCGATGCGGGGCGAATCATACATCGCGAACAATCGCAGGGCGGCGCGGGTGGCGGTCGGGTTTGCGCCATAAGTGTCGTCGAGCAGGATAGAGCCAGAGGGGCCGGGAAGCGAGCGCAGGCGGCCGGGCAGAGGTTGGAACGCGGCCAACACGCTCACGATTTCGTCGATTCGCACGCCCAAGACCAGGGCGATGGCGATGGCGGTGCGAATGGCAGGGTTCTGGTGAGCGCCAAGCAGATTCGTCTGGCAAGGCGCCGGTGTCGGGATTTCGGACGGGGCTGGCGACGCCCTCAAGCCTTGAAAATGATTTTCGGCCAAACCCTCGCGTAGGCAGCTGAGTTGAGCTTCATCGACTGTGAGGGAAAGGGAATGCGGGGCGGGCGCGAAAGGGCTGTGATCTTCAAGCCTGAGCGCTGCGGTAACCTCGGAGGCGTGCACGAATGTTCGGGCTTGCAGGCGATCCAAGTAACCCATCTGCAAGGGATCGTCCCCATTGAGGATGGCTAAACCGGTGGCGGGAAGCTGTCGAATCAACGCCATCTTCTCTTCGGCAATGGCCTCGGAACTGCCAAAAGCGCCGATGTGCGCGTCGTTAATCACGGTAATGGCGGCAATGGTAGGCTGCAAAAGACCGGCCAGTTCGGCGGTTTCGCCATGCGCATCGGTCCCCACTTCGACCACGGCAATCCGATGCTCCGAATTCAATCGCCCCAACGCCAGGGGGATGCCCAACCGGTCGTTATAACTGGCATGGGTGCGGAATATCTGGCCGGGATAGGCCTGTTCGAGCATCTCGGCGGCGAGTTCCTTGGCGGTTGTCTTGCCATTCGAGCCGGTGATGGCCACGACCAGCGGCTTATATCGACGGAGAATGTAGGCCGACCAGGCGCGCAGCGCGTCGCCCGTATCCGGCACGAGGATCGTGGTCACGGCCGGCGGTTCTGACCCGGCATACTGGCAGAGCACGCCCGTACATCCGCGGGCCACAGCATCGGCGATGTGCTCATGACCGTCACCGGTGGGCGTGCGCAGGGCGACGAACAATTGCCCCGGCTCGGCCAGGCGGGAATCATGACAGAAATCTGACCAGGCAACCGCGCCAATCGAGCCGGTCGTCTGCCCGCCGGTTGCTGCCAGTAAATCTGTGAGGTTGATCATGCGTGCGTTGTCGCCCCCTCGATCTTGTCCAGATAGGCGACGCAGGCTACGTCCACTCCGTCTTCACCGAGCGGGGTGGCAAACCATTGGTCGAGGATTTCTTTGGCGATCGGTTCGCTGATGAGGCGCAGGCTGAGGGCGAGGACGTTGGCCCGGTTCCACAGGCGAGCGCCGCGGGCGGTCTCGGCATCGGTGCACAGGGCGGCCCGAATTCCGGGGACTTTGTTGGCGGCGATGCTGACCCCGGTTCCCGTCCAGCAGCAAACAACGCCCTCATCCGCCCGGCCCGTGATAACATCCTCAGCCACGCGATGGGCCACGCGCGGCCACAAATTCGCCTCGTCTTCCGCGGGTGCGTCGGGACGGACCGGGCCATACAGGGTCAGTTCGTGCCCGCGAGCGCGCAGGTCTGCGATCAGAAAATCGGTGACATGATTGCGTTCGTCAGCGCCAAAAGCGATTCGCATCGGTATTCTCCGGAAAACAGGGTGTCATGTGTCAAGTGTCATGTGTCATGTGCCATGTGTCAGGCGTCAGGCGTCGCGTTTTCACTCATTACTTCATCACGTCAACGCCAGCAATTCGATCTGCATGGCAGCGGTGTCGAACAGGACGCAGCGAGGATGACGACCGTCCCTGGGCACGCCCAACGAGCCTACCCCGACCAGCGTGCGCGTGCCGGGCGGCAGATCGATCTTCGGGCCGGAAAGTCGCACCAGGCGATTGTCCTGCCAGAAGCGTTGCACTGCCTGTACATGTGTGTGGCCGTGAAAGGCGACGAGCCTGTCCTGCGCTTCCAGTTCGGCAAATGCCGCCCAAATTGTCTGTTCGTCATGCAGGAGGCTGGGGAATAATTGCATCCAGCGCGGGTGATGCGTGTTCATGTAATCAAATGTCGCTTGCGTTGTGTTGCAGGCAGCGGGGAAAGCGGGCGTGGCGTGCGATGCCACCCATCCCTCGCCCTCAATCAAAGCAGGCCAGTCCGCCACCTTTTGGCGCCAGCGCGCTGACAGATTGGGCAGGCTGCTCACCTCCCAGTTGCCAAACGCGTGCCTCACCGGCAATCCTTCGAGCAGAGTCAGCGGCTCCTGGCCCAGATCGCCCAATTGCAGATAGCCATCGACCCCGCGAGCCTGAAAATACGCCAGGGCGCGCTCCAACACCTGGGTGTTGCCGTGTACGTCCGAAAAAATGGCTAGCAGCATGATAGTCAAACATCGGTTGTTGAGTTTGGGACACCGGTCGCCAACAGCTTATCACAGCGCTCGATGATCTCCACACAGGCGCGGCCATTGTGATACGGCCCCTTCCACATGCCCATCCGTTCATGGGCCCGTCCTGCATCGCCGGAACCCGCCTGCCATTCCCCGATATCCGGGTCGCTCAGGTTCGCCCGAACGAAATCCCACACTCGCCCGGCTGCCGTCAGATAACTCGCATTTGCCGATAACTCGTACGCGTGCAAAAACCCGACGATCGCTTCAGCCTGCACCCACCAATTGAGTTCCTCCATCCAATGCCCCTCTTCCGCCGCGAACACAACCTGACCGTCGTCCAACATTCCGTGCGCAATGATCTGGTCGGCGACAGCCAGGGCAATCGCTCTGGCATTCTGTTTCCGATCCTCGGCGCGCAAGGCGCAGACTGCCAGCCACAACAGCCACGCCGTCTCGATATCGTGTCCGTAGCTATGCCCCGGTTTCGTGGGCTTCCAATCACGAGAAAAATCAGGACGGAACGCGGCGCGGGCAGGATCATACATCACATCGATGTGCAGGCTGACCAGTTCGCCGAGCCGGGCTTGCAGGGCGGCGTCGGGCCAAATGCCGTAGAGCGGAGTGAAGGATTCCAGCAAATGGACATGCAGGTTTTGCGTCTTGACCCAGGCTTCCGGCCGGCGCAACAGTTGCCGCCAGCCCGGCCGCCAGGACCGGCGCAGTGCTGGCACGAATCCGCCACGTTTGCGGTCGTAGGCTCTGGCATCCAGCAACTCGAACAAATGGCAGGCGCTGGCCTTGCTTTCCTCGTCGCCGGTCGCAAGGTGATGTTCGGCCAGAGCGTAGATGGCGAAGGACTGCGCGTAAGTATCCTTGTGGGTGACTTCAACTCCGCCCGACGCATCGAGCGTCCAAAACACGCCCCCATATTGGGCGTCCCAGAAATGGTCTCGCACCTGTTCCAAAGCCCGTTCCAGCAGGCGCAATGCGTACGGATCGCCGTTCAGTCGATAAACGCGGGAGAATGTCCACAGAAGGCGGGTGTTCAGCACAGCGCCCTTGGACGCCCCCCTGACCGGCACGCCGTTGGCATCGATCCGGCCATAGAAGCCGCCATTTTCGTGGTCGATGGCTCGATTCTCATAGAATGGCAGAATGACGGTGTCGAGTTCCTGGCGAGCTTCGTGGCTGAGACGAATGAGCATCGCTCGCTGTTCCGGCGGGATTGAATGTAGCGAGGCGTCAGCGAATTCCATAACGCTCCACCAGGTCGGGCGCGTAGGTTTGCAAGTGCCGCCGAAATTGCATGAGCGCGAGATCGCTGGCCTTTGCCTCGATCAGGATGTCGAAATCTCGCATACGCGGCAACGAGCGCAGAAAGTCGATGAGAGGAAATGGGTTGAGGTAGTGGCTGTGGCGATTGAGGCGGGGCGGATGCGGTTGGCCGCGGGCGTCGCGCACCATCTCGGTAGCGGGCGTGGAGAAATGCGTCTTGGGGATTTGGGCGGGCGGCCAGGTCGCCAGGCAGGCGGCGAGGGCTTGATGCGCGGGCAAACCGCCGGGATTGAAAAGCTGATGGTGCAGCAAGTCGAAGATGAGGCGAACCCCCACCTGCTGGTGCAATCCCAGGCAGTCGGCCACGCCAAACCGCCGGTCGTCGTTCTCCAGCGCCAGTCGTCGTTGCGTGGTTTCGGGCAGTGCAGCAAAGCCATCGACGAAAGCCTGCAAAGCGCCTGACCGGTTGTGATAATGCCCGCCCACGTGCACGACGATCACTGCTTCCGGCCCCAAGGCCATGCCGTCGAGGAGGCGGGTCAGGGCGTTCAATTCGTTCACCGACCGGGCAAAGCGAGCGGGGTCGGGCGTGTTCAAAAGCACGTGCGCGCCGGCGTGAAAGCTGAGCCGCAATCCCAGCGACTTCGCCAATTCACCCACGGCAGCCAGTTCGACGGCGCATTCCTCGATCTGGCCGTGGAATTGCGGCTTGCCCGGATGCGAGACATAAGGAGCCAGTTCGCTGCTCATGCGGTACATGCGAATGTCCTGGCCGTCCAGATACAGGAACAGGTCACGCAGATAGGCCAGGCTGACCGACAGGTGCGGTGAGTTCTGCCAGCGGCGGCTGTCGTGGCTGCGCAGGCCAGGGCGAGCGAGGATTCGGACGGGGATTCCGAGGCGCATGGGGTGAGGAGGGGGGGAGGTGTCAGGTTTCAAGTGTCAGGTGTCAGGTCGGTTTTTTGTCGGCATGACGCGCCTATGGTAACGTCAAATTGTCGGTTCGGCTACTTTGATTTCGACGGCATTTCACGAGGTTGCTATGTTCGTTCTTGGCATCGACGTTGGCACGCAAGGGGCGCGAGTGGTCGCCTGTGACGCCCGCGGGAAAGTGGCGGCGCAGGCTGCCGAATCCTTCCCTCAAAGCTGGTCGGAGAATCTGCCGCCGGGCTGGGCCGAGCAGGACCCGGAGACATGGTGGGCGGCGACTGTTTCGTGCCTGCGCCGGGTGATTGCAGACCTGAGCGATGCCGGACACAGGCCGGAGACCATCGAGGCCATCTCGCTGACCTCCACCTCTGGCACGGTGCTGCCGGTGGATGCCAATGGCGCGGCTTTACGCCCGGCCATGATGTACAATGACAGCCGGTCGGGCGAGGAAGCGGCCAGGGTTCAGGGGGCGGGGCGGGAACAGGCGGAACGATTGGGGTATCGGTTTTCCTCCTCCTTCGCCCTATGCAAAATCCTGTGGCTGCGGGAGCACGAACCCCTGGTTTTCGATCAAGCCAGCCTTTTCATCCATGCCGCCGATTTCATCGTGGGGAGGCTGACCGGCGACTACGGCCTGAGCGATTTCTCGAATGCGCTCAAAACCGGGTATGACCTGCAACGCGATTGCTGGCCGCAGTTCATCGAGAGCGATTTGGGCATTCCCATCTCGAAGCTGCCGCGAGTGCAGCGGCCCGGCACAAAGCTGGCGGCCATTTGCCCGACCTGCGCTCTGGAAACCGGCCTGCCGGTGGGAGTTCCGGTGCTGGCGGGCATGAGCGATGGTTGCGCCTCGCAGATTTCCACCGGAGCGGTCTCGCCCGGCGATTGGAACAGCACATTGGGCACAACGCTGGTGGTGAAGGGCGTGACCGCCGAACTGCTCACCGATCCGGCGGGCCGCATTTACAGCCACCGCCATCCCGACGGATTCTGGCTGCCGGGCGGGGCCAGCAACACCGGCGGCGAGGCCATCGCCAGGCGCTTCCCGCGTGAGCGATGGAATGACTTAAATGCCTACGCCCTGGAACTCTCGCCCACCGACACCATCCTCTATCCCCTGGCCCGGCGGGGCGAGCGCTTCCCCTTCGCCGACCCCGCAGCGGAGGGCTTTGCCCTGCGTCCGGTCGAGGATGAGGCAGTCAGCTATGCTGCACACCTGGAAGGCGTGGGCTATCTGGAGCGGCTGAGCTATGAGATGCTGGCCGGGTTGGGCGCTGAGATCGGCGACACGATCTACAGCGCCGGCGGGGCCACGCACAGCCGCATCTGGAGCCAGATTCGAGCGGACATTCTGGGTCGCACGCTGGCCCGGCCCGAGGTGACCGGCGGGGCGATGGGCGCTGCCATCCTGGCCGCAGCCGGAACCTGGTACGATGGGCTGATCCCGGCCACGCGGGCGATGGTGCGGCTCGAAGAACATGTCGAACCTCGTCCGGCCCTGGCCGCCGCCTATGACGAACGCTATCAACAATTCCGCGCCGCCTGCGCGCAGCGAGGATACATTTGAACGATTGACGATTGACGACGGACGATGGAGGACGCTCAGGCGCAATCGTCCATGGTCTATGGTCCATCGTCTGCAAACGAGGACTTAATGAGCATTTTCAAAAGCTGCGATATTCGCGGCATTTACGGCGACGAATTGACGCCCGACTTCGCCTATGATTTTGGCCGGGCGGTGGGCACGGCGGTGGAGGGAGGCCGGATGGTCGTGGGCGGTGACGCCCGGCCCAGCACGCCCCACCTGAAGGGCGCGCTGATCGGCGGGCTGATCGACGCAGGCTGTTTCGTGGCGGACACCGGACTCGTCCCCACCTCGGCGCTTTACTTCGCCCAGGATTGGCTGGATGTGGACGGGGCGATCATGGTCACCGCCTCGCATAATCCGCCCGGCTACAATGGCTTCAAATTGAAGCTGGGGGCATGGCCGATTTTCGAGGAAGAATTGCTGGCTTTGCGAGAACGGATCGAACGCCGGGACTTTCGCCGAGGAAACGGTTATTGGGATCGGGCGGATGTGCTGCCGGTTTATCAATCTTATGTCGAGTCTTTCTTCGAAGAAGGGCGTTCCCTACGCGTGGTGGCGGATGCGGGCAACGGCTGTATGAGCGAGATCGCCCCGGCCACTTTACGACGCAAAGGCTATGATGTGATCGAGCGCTTTTGCGAAATCGATGGCCGGTTCCCCAACCGTGACCCCAACCCCGCCGTCGCCAAACATGTGGCCGGACTGGCCGAGCAGGTCGTGGCCGAGGGAGCCGATCTGGGCATCGCCTTTGATGGCGACGGCGATCGGGTGGTTTTTGTGGACGATCGGGGAACGATTCTGCCCGGCGACCGCGCTCTGATTCCTTTCATCCGTCATCGTCTCCCCACCGCTCAAAGCGAGGGCGAGCGCAAGGTGGTCTACGACATTAAGTGTTCGGGCGTGGTGCGAGATGAGATCGCACGGCTGGGCGGCATCCCGGTGATGGAGCGAGCGGGGCACGCCTTCATCAAGACCACGCTGATGAAAACCGGGGCGGGGCTGGCGGGCGAGATCAGCGGGCATTACTTCTTCGGCGAATTGCAGCGAGACGACGCGCTGTTCGCTTCGCTGCTGATGCTGCAAATCCTTTCCGAGTCCGGCCAACCACTCTCCGCCCTGATGGCCGATGTTCCCGCCTACGCCATCACGCCCGATCTGCGTCTGCCCTGCCCGCCGGAAGAGCGCGCCGTCATCCTGGATGAGTTTCACGCCGCTTTCGCTGACCACGAGGTTTCGCTGGTGGATGGCGTGCGCGTGCAATTCGCCAACGGTTGGGCCCTGGCTCGCGCCTCGGTGACCGAGCCGTTGATCACCCTGCGGTTCGAGGGACGAACACAGGCGGATTTGCAGGAAATCCAGGCGCAAGTGTTGGCGAAGGCGCCGAGGTTGGGGCGGATGTTGGCAAATCGCAACTAGTGAAAAGCAACCCGCATTGACACACATGGATATAGACATTATGATGTGGATAATCATCCACATACTCACACATGTCAGGCTATGCCCATGAAAACAATTCAGATGACCATCGACGAACCTCTGTTGGAACTGGTCGATTCGACGGCCAAAGAAATGGGCGCTACCCGCTCATCGTTCATACGTGAGGCGCTGTACCTGGCGCTGGCAAAACACAGAATCGAGCAACTTGAAAAAATGCATGTGGCCGGTTATGTGCAGCAGCCGGTCAAGCCGGGTGAATTCGATGTCTGGGAATCGGAACAATTCTGGGGGAATGAATGAGACGCGGCGAAGTGCGGTGGTACTTATTCCAACCGCCTGACAAACGCCGACCGGTTGTTATCCTCACCCGTGACTCCGCAATCCCCGTGTTGACCGGGATCACCGTCGCCCCAATCACATCGCACATCCGCAACATTCCGTCCGAGGTCGTGCTGACCCCGGAAGAAGATGGCGTACTCACTTCCAGTGCCGTCAATCTGGATAATATCCAAACCATTGCGAAAGACCGCATGGGACCGGCGCTGACCCAATTGTCGCCAACGAGAATGAGTGAAATCGAAGATGCCCTTTGTTTTGCCCTTGGCATCGACAAAGTATTGAGCGTCTGAGCGGCGCTTTCACTCGAACAGGGGTTTGGCGCATGTCCTTCAAAGTCTTCGTCGACGACAACTTCCACTATCAGGATGAATCGCAGCGATATGAAGAGGGCGAGTACGAGACGTACGAACAAGCCGTGATCGCATGCAAGTCGATCGTCGATCTTTTCCTGGCGCAGGAATATCGCACGGGGGCGACTGCCGAGAAATTATACGAGCACTACGTGGCGTTCGGCGAGGACCCCTTCGTGTCGCCGGAGCCGGAGGGAGCTCATTTCTCGGCCTGGGATTATGCCAAACAGCGATGCCATGAAGTGGCCGGAAAAAGCTGAGCGGGACGAGCGTGGAGAACGAAACTGAATTCAGGAGCAAGTCATGAAAGCAATCGAATGGGTGGGAATCCTGGGGGCCGGGGCGATGGGCGCGTATTTTGCCAGCCGGTTTTTCGATTCGCCCGGCTTTTCCACGGCGCTGATCGCCAGGGGCGAGCGGGGAGACCGACTGCGAGACGAGGGTCTGGTCATCAATGGCAGACGCTACGACATCCCGGTCGTCGATCCCGCCGATACCGCCGAGCCGATGGACCTGATCATCGCGGCGCTGAAGCATCATCACATGGCGGAGGCGTTCCAGGGGATAGAGGGCCTCGTGGGCGATGCGACCATTTTCGTCTCCGTGATGAATGGGCTGGAGAGCGAGGAATACATCGGCTCGCTGTTTGGCATGGACAAAGTGCTGTATGCGGTTTCGGTCGGCATCGACGCCCTGCGCGATGGAAACCGGGTGAGCTATACCAGGCCGGGGAAACACTATTTCGGCGAGGCGGAGAACCACACATTCAGCCACAGGGTGCGCCGCGTGCAGGAGGCGTTCGACCGGGCGGGGATCGTTTACGAAACGCCGGCGGACATGATGCGGATCCTATGGTGGAAGTTCATGATCAATGTGGGCATGAACCAGGCGTCGGCGGTGATGCGAGCGCCCTATGGCGTGTTCCAGACGTCGGCGGACGCACAGGGCTTGATGGAGCGGCTGATGCGGGAGGTCATCGCCCTGGCCGAGGCTGCGGGCGTGAACCTGACCGGCCAGGATATCGAGGATTGGTATGCGGTTCTGCACACGCTATCGCCCCAGGGCAAGACTTCGTTGCTGCAGGATGTCGAGGCGGGACGCAAGACCGAGGTCGAGATTTTTGGCGGGAAGGTGGTGGAATTGGGCGAAACCTACGGCGTGCCCACGCCGGTCAATCAGACTGTGTTGCAGATCATCAAAGTGTTGGAGCGAGAGGCTGCGCCATAGACTGGACTGTGTTTGACCGGCGAATTGGTTGGGGGCATAATGAAACCAATCGCTGACTTCCTCTCATCCTCATCAAGTCATCATTGGATGCAGCCCATCTCATCCGTACAGCCCTGACATGCGTTGGAAATAAAAGAAGCTTTCCGGGTCAATTATCTAACAACTTGTCCAAATAACGGCCCCTTGGGTCAATTAATCACAGCTAAGCTGTGGGGAAAAATGGTTAGCTGGCAAATGTCAAACTGTAATCTACAAGGAGAATGAAATGAAACAGTTAATTCAAAGGTTTCTAGGCTCTCAAGGCTACGAGATTCGCAAGGTCTCGGATTACAAATCACAAATTAATCTGTACACAGACATCTACCCGGAAGATAGCCTCAACAATAAGAGGTTTTACAATATCGGCGCAGGCGGTTTTTCGCATCCGTTTTGGACAAATGTTGATTACGATTCCGAATGGTATGCATCAAACCGAGCAGAAACTTTCAGTGGAATTCATTATGATTTGTTTTCACTTGAACCACTTCCTATTGATAGCGAATTTGCTGAAATAGTCTATTCAAGTCATACGGTCGAACATATAGATAATTCGGCAGCTCAGAATATGTTTAACGAAAGCTATAGAATACTTAAACCCGGAGGTTTCCTGAGAATAACCACACCAAATATTGATTTAGAATATAGGGCTTATAGAGAAAATGATAGGAACTATTTCTATTGGATTGAAATGTACAGTATTCCAAAAAATTGGCGGCGAGTGAAATACAATAAACCGCTTAATGAAGCGTCGATAGAACAAATTTTTTTAACTCATTTCGCATCAAGTGTTTCAACCTTACATAGTGATGGCGCATCAGAAAGAATTGATGACAACGATCTTAAGATACTGTTTAGTGAACTGGAATACGAGAAGGCATTAAACCACTGCATCTCTAAATGCCCAATAGAGATTCAGAAAAAATACCCGGGAAACCATATGAACTGGTGGAATTTCAGAAAAATGTCATCAATGTTAAAGGAAGCAGGTTTTACTAAAATATACTTATCAGGTTATGGGCAGAGTTTCTGTCCTATTCTTAGGGATACAGCACTCTTTGATAATACTCATCCCAAAATATCGCTGTACGTCGAGGCAATTAAGTAAACGGTAGTGGCGAAAAAGAGTTGATGGTTCACAGGCAGAATCAGATTTTCAGAGTGAAACCGGATTTTCATAGAAGTGCATCAACTATCAATTGCCACTACCAAGTAAACATATAGATAACCATGCCAACTAACAAGGCGCTGCACCGGACGATCGTACCTTGCACCGGTGAGCTTGGCGTTTGGCCCTTGAAAGAGATAATAGAGCCCCGAACATGTCATTCAAAGCCAACTGGGCATACGACTTCTCGTGTGACCAACCGCTCGAAACAATAGGCGCCGCCTTCAATGACGCCGGTCCCTGGCAGTGGCAACTGCGCGATAGTTACATCTATGGCGATTATCTCAATGCCCGTCCCGCTCCGGGTGTGCATTTGCGAGTCCATGAGTACCCACAAGCCTTTTATAAAGGGCCTCGTGAACAAGGGTTTTTGGCTTTACTGCAAATAGAAACTGACAGCTTGCTCGATAAGGCAGAGATCGATGCGGTTTTTCAGGGGTTGCTCAACCGTGTGATGGCGACAGGCATCACAGAGATCGAACCCTATGATTGAGTCTGGCCTGACCCTGCAATTCAGCCGAATTCATTCTCCTGAATTAGCCCCGCACAATCACCGGCAGAAACAGCGGAATCCTCGTCGGCGTAGCGGTCGAAGCTGGCGTCGGCGTACGGGTGGCGGTCAGGGTTGGGGTGGGCAAGATCGTGGGGGTGAAGGTGACAAGGGGTTGGGTCGAAAAGTGTTGCTCGCCTGCCTGTGTTTGCAGGGGGTGGCGGAAATAGCCGTAATACTGCATGCCCACGTTGGGCTGATTGGGCGGCAGGATATAGTGCGTGACATTCAGGTACACGTACTTAATGGGGTCGGTGACGGTCACGCCCATCTCGCCGTAGGATTTCTTGTCGCCGGTGTCGGCCGGATCGACGATGGCGCTGTCTCTGTAATGGGTGGTGACCGTGCCCTGCATGGGCGAGACATCCGCCGCGTGCAGCACCGTGCCCGTACCGGCGCTGATCTGCTGCCACAGGCTGGCCGGACTGGCCGCCACCACGTCGGGCACGCCGTCCACGGGCACGCCTGCCGGCGTGTTGGCGTCGTAATACGTGCCGCCTATCATATTCTGATTGAAATCGGCGCTGGCCCGCGCCCACTCGAACGGCAGCGGCGACCACGAGAAATCAATCGTCACCTGATCGAAGAATTGCGAGCGATAGGCGATGGTGAGCAGACCCTGCCCCAATCCCTGATACCCGGCAATCGCCCGCACCCGGCCGTCGAGGATCAGGGGCTGCGGCTCGTCCAGTTCGATGGCCTCTTCCGTGATCGGGTCTTGCGTGGGCACTTTCAGCCGGAACTTGGAGCGATCCAGCACGTTGACGCCGCTGCCATTCAGTTCCAGGCGGTTGCCGGCTAAATATTGATCGAAGAAACCGAGCTTATAGATCGGGGTCGTCACCAGGCTGGCGGCGTAGTCATAATCCACGTAATCCTGCGTGACGGCATCGGTCAGGCTGGCCGATTGGTAAACGTACACCCAGCAGCGCTTGCCCGTATCCAGCGGATCGACCACGGTGATCTCATAGCGCGGCTGCGTGCGGGAATTGGCGTCGCCGATCCAGTTGTCGGGCGTGGTCCGATCGCCGCAATCCTGCCCCATCACCACCAACTCATCCGCCGCATCCAGCTTGCCATTGTCCGTCGCCACGAATTCGCCGTTTGGTAGTGGATCAGAATTGACTGATAGCATCAAGTCTTTGAATATTGTAACGGAAGATGAAAAGCCTCAACACAAGTTCGTGGAAGTAATCCGACTTCGAGAAGGAAAGCGTTTTACGAACGAAT
>JAGFJG010000165.1 GCA_024102915.1 Caldilineales bacterium | reverse complement strand
CCCCCACCCGCCCCACTCAGCGACCCCCGCCACCCACGACCGCGCCCACACCGCCGCCCCCCCTCCCACCCGCCGCCCCCACCACCCCCCCAACTACCACCCCCACATCCACCCCGACCCCGACGCCCACGCCGACCCCCACCCCGACCGCCACCCCAACCAACGTCCCAACTAACACCCCAACCCCCACACCGACAGCGACAAGCACGCCGACCCCCACTGCGACGGCCACCCCAACCAACGTCCCAACTAACACCCCAACCAACACACCCACTGCGACAAGCACGCCGACCCCCACTTCGACGTTAACTAATACACCAACTAGCACCCCAACCGACACGCCCACGCCAACCCCGACCTTGCAGGCAATCTTCATCGAAGGCGCGGTCTGGAACGATGCCAATGGCGATGGCATCCAGCAGGGCGATGAGACAGGTTTTGCAGATGTAACTATTAGGCTTTATCAAGACGACGGCGACGGTCAATTCACGCCATCCACTCTTGCCGCCAGACTACGCTTCGCCAGCATCAAGCCTGCTGCAGATGCGATGATCGATACCCAGCAGACCTCGTCCAGCGGCGCTTATCAACTGGCCGCCCCCACAAACGGCGTCTACTGGGTGGAAGTGGACGTAGTTTCTCCAGCGCTGACAGGGTTGTCCCTGCTGGGCGAAAATCCTGTTGCGGTTGAGGTCACGGGCAGCGGCTCGGTAAACGGCCCCGCATTTGGCGTAGCTGCGGTTGGGAACATCGCCGGCATCATCTTCTACGACTGGAACCAGGACGGCGTGCAAGATGCTGGTGAGACAGGCGCTCCCGGTGTGGAAGTGTGTTTGTATCAAGATGTCGAGCCGATAGGAACGCACACCGCCGCGGACGCTTTGCAGGAATGCGTCTTTAGTTCCGCCAGTGGTCATTATTCCTTCGATGGTTATTTGCCTGGGACCTATTTGGTGGAAGCGACGCTGCCCGCCGGTCATCAGCCCACCACGCCCTTGACGCTTCCCATCGCCCTGATTGTTGCCGGCAGCAGCGGCACAAGCTCTGGCCATAATGTCGGCCTGGTTGCGTTCGCCAGCCTCGGCGGCATGGTTTTCATCGACTCCAACGGAAATGGCGTTAAGGACCCTGGCAATGAAACAGCCGGGTTGCCGAATGTGCCCATTACGCTCACGTTATTATCGACAGGCGCTGCCATGAACCAGGTCACCGATCCCAGCGGGCAGTATATCTTTGCCGATCTGCTGCCAGGCGCTTATCAGGTCAGCGTTTTGCAGGATGTAGGAGGCGTCACGCCTACTTCGGCCACAACGCTTCCGATCAACCTTTCGCCCGCCCAAGATTACAGGGATGCCGACTTCGGATTCATTGCGCCAACATTGGTCAAGCTTAGTCAATTCAGCGCTACACGGTCTCAAAAAGGCGTCGATGTGAGTTGGGTCACCGTAAGTGAAATCGATGTCAGCGGATTTCGGGTGTGGCGCGCGTCTGCCGTCGAGGGGCCGTTCAAACCAGTCTCGCCTGTGATCGAGGCTTATGGCCAGTTGGGCGGCATCTACCACTGGCATGATAGCGGCGTCCCGGCAGTGCGGGATCCCTGGTTCTATACCTTGCAAAGCCTGCCGGACGGGGAGTTGTTCGGGCCAGTGCCGATTGTTGAAAAGGATGCGAGTGCAGGAAAACGACTGTTCATGCCCCTGATCAATCGCTAGACCTCAATCTCGTCCAGAAGGAAGCTATTCGTCTCTGTGGGGATGATGCCTGATCAGCGATGACCTCCATTACGAAGGTTTTCTGGATGATTCAGAATTACAAGAACGCGTGACTACGCAAAAATTGTCAGCAAATTGTAAGCAATTCGCTGACTGATTTAATAAGAAATATGGTATCTTATAAGTTAGGACAAACGTGCCTGACTATTTGATTTGTATAACTAAGTAAAGTCGCCCTTTATCGACGGCAACCGAACAAATATTGGATTATTTTCGAAATTTATAGCGACCATTGATGGCGAATCATGACTGTTGATTGGGAGGAACCGTGAACAGAAAAACTCTATTTCTAATTGCTACGCTTGCCATCATCTTAGCGATTTTGACACTCGGGCCAGCGTCGTATGCTGATGAGCGGCTTGCGACTGACCCGGAGCCCAACCCGAATATTTGCTATGCGGTCCCCGATTCCGGCGATAAGCTGG
Organism: Caldilineales bacterium; assembly: GCA_024102915.1. GTDB lineage: Bacteria > Chloroflexota > Anaerolineae > J102 > J102 > JAGFJG01. Next base: position 5,166 of record JAGFJG010000165.1, on the reverse strand, counting down.
TTACCATCAATCGCATCACCGGCTCGCCCGTCGTCAATATTGGCTCAAACGGCGTTTCCAACATCGAAGCCATTGCCCTGGCGCCGGATGGGGTGACGCTGTACGCAGCCAACGGCGGCACACTGGGGACCTTGAACACCTCAAACGGTTCCTTTTCTTCCATTGGCAATTTTGGCACGGGCGGCGGTTCGGCAGGCAACATCACCTTTTCGGATGTCGATGGCCTGGCGTTTGATGTCAGTACTGGCGTTTTCTACGGCACACACCGCCAGTCGGGGGATGATCTGCTGTTCCAGATCAATCCCGCCACCGGGGCGCATGTGCCCAATGCCTTCGGCTCCGGCATCGATTACGTGAAGATCAATACCAACGCTGCCGTGGGCGTGCCCGATATCGACGACATCGCCGTCAATCCCGCCACCGGCCAGATGTACGCCAGCGCCGGTGATGGCAGCAACGGCGCCAACCATCGGTTTGTCAAGGTTAACAAACTGACTGGCGCTGTCACTGATGTTGGCCAATTCCACAAAAGCAACGGCGTCAAGGTCGAGGACATGGAAGGCCTCACCTTCTTCAATGACGGAACCTTTTACGGCACGACCGGCTCGCAGGGGAACCACAGCAACCGCTTCTGGGCCATTGATGCCAGCACTGCCGTCGTCACCGAAATCGCCCCGTTCAACTACTCTGGCGACTATGAAGCCGTGGCCTGTCTGACCGGCGGCGCCACCAGCTCCATCGGCGACCGGGTCTTCCAGGACAATAACGGCGACGGCAACCAGGATGCTGGCGAGTCTGGTTTGAATGGTGTGACGATCAAGCTCTATCAGGGCGCCTGTCCCGCCAGCGGCTCGCCCTATCGCAGCGCGGTGACGTCCGGCGACGGCAATTACGATTTTACCCAACTGCCGATGGGCCCCTATTGCGTCAACGTCGATGAAAGCACGCTGCCTCCGAATGCTGGCCTGACGACAAACAATGAGCCATTGACCGTCAACCTGGGTTATCAGCAAGACTTCAACAATGCCGATTTCGGCTACGCTCCTGTTTCCGAACTGAGCATCGTCAAGGAATTGGTTGGTGATGGCAACAACTCCGTCGAATTAGGCGACATTGTGACCTTCAATATTCGTGTCACCAACACGGGCCTCTCTACCATGTTGTCGATCCCTCTGCGAGATGTGTACGATCCAGACTACCTGGAGTATGTGGATGCGACTCCGGCCTCCAATTCAGACAGCCTCGGCCTCGTGACCTGGAACGACCTGACTGCCAGCTTTGGGCAAGATCTGGGACCGGGTCAAAGTTTTGATGTCCAGGTACGCTTCCGGGCTATTGGCATCACCGCCGACGCAGCCCCAATCACAGCCGCCTCGGTCGACGCCGTGACCTGGAATATCGAAGTCTGGCCCCAGGCCACTTGTGCGGGCTGGGCGGTCGAATTCGATCGCGTGCGCAGCAGTGATGCTGAGAATTGGCGCGTCAAGGTCGATGGCGTTGTTATCGGTCAGGGCGTAACTAACGGCTCTGAAACCGTCACGGGCGCTTGGCCTGCCTGGATCGACCTGAGCGAGACCCACACTTTCACCGCAGAAATTTACGAAGGCAAATGGCTGGGACGGTCCGTCACCTTTGGCGACTGCGCTTTCACCGGATCGATTGGCGATCGTGTTTTTAATGACATCAACGGTTCTGGCCTGCCTGATGGCGGCCTCGAACCCGGCATCGGCGGTGTGACAGTCCACCTGTATCAGGGCAATTGTCCTGCCAGCGGCAGCGCTGTGCGCACCGATGTCACGAATAGCAATGGCAGCTACAGCTTTACCAATCTGCCTCCTGGCGGCTACTGCGTATCGGTTGATGACAGCACCCTGCCTATTGGCATGTTGCTGACAACGAACAACGAGCCGCTTACGGTGAACCTAGCCGCGAACCAGCATTTTGCAGACGCTGATTTCGGCTATCGCCTGGAACCCGAAGTCGGGACGTGTGATGTGGCGACGGCACATGGCGTGGATGCAGGCAACGTGACCACACGAGAAGTATCGGACAATGCCTGTGTCGAGATCACCGCCCGGGTGGAGGTGGAAATCACCAAGCTGGCCACATCGCCGGTCTGGTACGTGGGCCAGGAATCCGAATTCACCATCGTCATCACCAATACTGGCAACACAACCATCGACCTGTTGCCGCTGCACGATATCTACGATACCACGTATCTCGAATACCTGGGCAGCACGCCCGAATCAGATGACAATGCCAATGATGGACTAATCAACTGGAGCGACCTGACGCAAGCTTCGCCCAAGGGCTTTGGCGCCAATCTGCCGCCTGGCGAGACCTTCGAGGTGCAAGTGCGTTTCCGAGCGTTAGCTGCCACGGTTGATAATACCTCTCTGGCCGCTGCCGATTCAGGCGCTTCCCTGGCCTCGGTTTCCGCACAGTTGCTCGCGCCCAATTGGGTGATCGAAGTATGGCCGCACGCCACCTGTGCAGGCTGGAGCGTTGACTTTGAAGGATCGAACAGCAAGGGTGAACCCTGGCGTGTCAAAGTCGATGGCGTCATCATCGACCAGGGCACGACCTACGGCAATGAAACCATCAGCGGCGGCTGGCCTGCCTGGGTGAATTTGACGACAACTCACACCTTTCGCGCGGAAATCTATGAGGGAGACCGTTGGTTGGGACGTGAAGCCTCGTTCGGCAACTGCCCCGTCCAGCGCATCTCCCTGACCAAGACCCCGAACATGTCTATCGCCGTGCTGGGCGACACCATCCTCTATACCTACGACGTGAAAAACACCGGCACGGAGACCCTGAGCCAGATCCAGTTGGTGGATAATAAGCTCGGCGCCATCAGCCTGGGCGCGACCACCCTCGCCCCCGGACAGAGCACCAGCGGCGCCGCCAGCTACACCGTTCAGCTTGCGGATGTGCCCGGCACTATCGTCAACGTCGCCACCGTCACCGCCCGTACGCCCTCTGGCGCGCAGGTGCAGGACAGCGACGATGCCAGCGTTCGGGTCGAATTCCCGCTCGAACTCGTGACAGATAAGAACGCCATTCCCGGCGTGTGTGAGGAAGCCACCATCGAATTGCTCGTCAGAGGCGCTGGCATGGGTGGCGGTAGCCGGGTTCCGCTGGACGTGATGCTGGTCATCGACCGCTCTGGCTCCATGGACAACTACGGCTCCAGCGGCACGCCTCAGCCTATCTCCGACACGAAAGCAGCGGCCAAACTGCTGGTCGATCAGCTCGATAGCTCGATGGATCGGGTCGGTTTGGTCGATTACTACGAATGGGCCACCCTCAAACACTCGCTGTCCTCTAACTTTGGTTCGGTGAAGAGCAGCATCGATAACATCTCTGTGGGCGGCTGGACGAACATCGCTGACGGCATCTTTGACGCACAGGCCCACCTGTCCGCCAATGTCCGGCCCGACGCTGTGCCGATTATGGTGCTGCTGACCGATGGCGTGCCTACCCACAAGCAAGATGGGACCTTCTGCCAGGATTGGCCTACATCAGCCAATGCCTGCTCGCAAGACACCGTCGCCAAGGCCACGGCAGCCAAGAACGCCGGCACTACCATCTACACCATCGGCGTGTTCAGTTACATGGAAGTCGACCATCCGCAGTCCGCGGTGCTGGCCCGCAGCATCATGTCACAGGCGGCTTCCTCGCCCGATACTTTCTACGATGCCCCCAGCAGCTCCGATTTGCTCGGCATCTTCGAGGAAATCGCCAACCGCGTGACTAACATCGCCGGTACGGATGTGGTCGTGACCGATATCCTGCCCCCTGGCGTGAACTTCGTCCCTGGCTCCGCCAACCCGCCCGCCCAGGTCTCCGGCCAAACCCTGACCTGGGAGTTTAACAAAATCGGCGTAGATGAGGAAGTGACCCTCAGATTTGCCATTACGCTGGACAATCTGGTCGCCAACCAGTTGGTGGATGTGTACCCCGATTCGCGGGTCGATTACACGGACTTCCGCGGCGAATCCGCCTCGACGCCCTTCCCTGAAACTCGTATGACGCCGCAAGGCTGTCCTACGATCGGCGACTACGTGTGGAACGACGCCAATGGCGATGGCATCCAGAACCCCGGTGAAACGGGTCTGGGCAATGTCACCCTGGCCTTGAGGTCGGATGCAAGCGGGTCCCCCGGTGCAGTGATCGACACCGTCGCCACCAACAACAGCGGAGGTTACCTCTTCGACTTTATCCGCCCCGGCGCCTACTGGGTGCAGGTCACGGACGATCTTAATATCACCACCGGTATGCAACTGACCAGCGGCCCGCAGAGCAAACCCAATCCCTTCGGCCCCATCGTCGTCGGCGCGGCTGAGGTCTTCGACGAAGCCGATTTCGGCTATCAGGCCTCCAATCCTGATCAAACCTGTGATGTTGCCAGGGTGGTTGGCGCAATTGATGCGTTTGACAACCCCGTGCCGCCGGTTTCCGACTTCGAATGCATCACGATTCGGGACTTGCCTGGCAGCATCGGCGACTACGTTTGGAACGACGCCAACGGCAACGGAATTCAGGACGAAGGCCCTGGCCACGGTATCAATGGCGTGACTGTCAAGCTTTACCGCGAGGGCGGCGACAACGTTTGCAGTATCGCAGACATGATCCCCGCCAACTTCGTTAAATCGGCAGTTACGGCTGGCGACGGCGAATACGATCTGACCAACCTTGCCCCCGACGTTTACTGCGTGAATGTGGAAGTAACCACCATGCCTGGCGGCTATGAGTTCATCCCCGGCTTGCAGAGCAAGACGCAACCGCATCGGGTCGACCTCGCTCTTGGCGAGGATTACAACGATGCTGACTTTGGCTATGCCGGGCGCGGCAACATCACCGGCGTGGTCTTCTGGGACTGGAATGAGAATGGCATCCAGGATCTCGGCGAAGACGGCATCCCCGGCGTTCGGGTGTGTTTGTACCAGGATGTGGATCGCGATCGCCAGTTCAACGACGGCATCGATCTCCAGATCAGTTGCCAGCTTTCCGGCAATGACCCCGGCTCCGAAGGCTTCTACAACTTCGTGAACAACCTGCCCGGCGACGATGTGGTCGTGCAGGACCCCATCCCCGGTCTGGATAGCACCACCGGTCGGATCCGGGCGTTGACGCTGATCGTGATTGGCGCCACCGGCTCCA
>JAGFJG010000160.1 GCA_024102915.1 Caldilineales bacterium | reverse complement strand
GGCGATTAAGTGCCAGGCACTTCGATCATCCGCCCAGCATCCGCCGCATGAGTTGCGATATCTTGATGGCGTCGTAGGTGTGCATCACTTCCTGCAATTCCGCCCGTGGCGCCCGATCCAGTAATTCGTAGCCGAATTTCAGATTGGTGATGGTCTCGTTGACGACGGCGGCGGGGTCTTCACGATAGGGGAAGAGGTCGAGGCCGAACCAGCCATCGTAGCCCCACTCGTCCAGCCAGAACAGCGCTTCCAGCGTCTCCCACAGATTGACGGTTCCGGCGATGATGTCGTCGTCGAACAGCTTCCAGTTGTCGTTCCAGTGCGTGTGGAAAAGCTTGCCGTAGCGAGAGGCCAGCGAGATGGATTCGGCCAGATTCTCCTTCATCATAAATGCGTGGCCCATGTCGATATTGATGCCCAGGTTGGGGCGGTTGATCTCGTTGACGATGGTCATGCAGTGGCCGATGGTGGGCAACAGAATGCGTGAGCGGGGTTCCCAGGCTTTGTACTCGATCACGATTTTCTGTTGGGGATTGTGATCGCACCACGCAGCCAGATTCTCGACCAGACCGTCCAGGGCCTGGCGGTGGTCGATCTGGAAGGGATAATCATAACCGTCCTGGGCGGGCCAGTAGACCATGATGTGCGCTTGCATGTGTTCGGCGATGTCGGTCGTGCGTTTGCATAAATCGAGGGCCGCCTGCCGGATAGCTGGATCGGAGTTCGTGAACTGGCCGAACTTGAATTTGGGATCGACCCAGAGATGCGGGCAGAATTGCACGATCTCCATGCCCAAATCATCGGCCAACGCTTTCAGGGGCTTGTAACTCGCGTCGGTGACTTCGGTGGGATAGTGCATTTCCAGGCCGCCCACGCCGTCGATGGATGCAGCCAGTTTGAAGCGCTCTTCGATGCCGATGTCGGGGCGATAGCCCTGCTTCACGAAGCGGTCGCTGGTGGCGCCCAGAAACCAGATACCGCAGGAAACTTTGAGGTCACGCATGGTGCAATTACTCCTTATCGATTCACGGATGGTTGGGTCAGTGAGGATATTGGGTATTCGATATTGGGGACGGCGGCTGGGTTTTCGATATCCAATACCCAACACCTTGTCCCCACGATCTATCCCCGTAATTCGTTATAAAGTACATAACGGTCGCCGCGATGATAGACCTGCAAGAATTCGACCGGCACGCCATATTGCGAACGCGAGATGCGCTCGATCACGAGGATTGCCGAACTTTTGCGAATTCCCAGTTTTTGGGCAATGCGCGGGGAAGCATTGAAGGCTCGAATCGTCTGGGTGGCGCTTTCCATGCGGATGCCGTAGTCGTTTTCGAGGGCGTCGCGCAAGGGCAGTACAGCATAATCATGGGACAGGATATTGGGGCACAGGCGATGCACCAAAAAGGAGGCTTCGATGCTCATCGGCTCGTTGTCGGCGAGACGCAGGCGCTCGATGTGCACAAGTTCTTCGCCGACGGGGACCTGCAAAGCCCTGGCCTGTTCCTCGCTCGCCTGCACTAACCCGACCGATAGAACCTCGGTCCCTGGCTCGAATCCCCGCTGCCGCATGTCCTCGGTGAAGCTGACGATCCGCACCAGGCCTTGCTCAACGGTGGGGTGAGCGACGAATGTGCCCCGGCCCCTTTCACGATAAATCAACCCTTCCTGTACCAGGGCGTCGAGCGCCTGTCGCACCGTCGCCCGGCTGACATCGTACTTCTCAAGCAGGGCGGTCTCCGTAGGCAACATGTCACCGGGTTGCCATTCATCGCTGGTGATGCGCCGTCGCAGCAACTCGTATATTTGCAGATACAACGGCAGACCACTGCTGCGGTTGATGTGTTGCTGTTGCATTTCTGCCACGCTGTTCATGTGACGTAATCCAACCTCCGCCCGTGGCTTCGCTCACTCCACAGGCAGAGGGCTTGAGCGCTTACCAGTTGTATTCGACGATTTCGGGTTTGTTGCCTGTGTAGCAATCCAACCGGCGCAATAGGGGTTGGAAATAGTTGCGAGCCTCGACAAAGCGCTCGTCGATGGTTGCTACATCACCCAACTGGTGTCCTTTGATGACGATGGGCGAGCACTGCTCATGCGAGAACAGGCCATCATAACCGATCTCTTTGCAGGACTGGATGAACGTGTCCCAGGGCAACGGGTCGTGTTCAGAGCCGGGCGTCACTTCCTCCCAGGCGTATGCAGCCCCGCCCACCGTTTTGAATGTCGCCAGCGAGATGGTGTGCGAATAGATCATCTTGTCCCCGATTTTGTGCACGATCTCCCGCACATCGTCCCTGGTATAGGACTCAAACAGCGGCAGATCCAGCCCAACCTTGAGGCTATCGACGCCGACTTCGTCGATCATGGTGAGCGTATCGTCGTTGTTTCCCGTGATTTCGGGATGTGTTTGCAACGCCAGCATTACGCCTCTGTCTTGCGCATACTTGGCGACTTCGGTCAACGATTCTCGTACCTGATGCCAGGCTTCGAGAAAATCTTCGCCCCGCGAGACTCGGCGCGAGCGTGCTTCGAAGGCGGGCAACCCATAGCCGTCCGGGCCATATCGATTACGGAAATAACCCTTGAATGAGGCCATCACTCGCACAATCGGGCTGCCCAGATCAGCGGCGAGGTCGATGCACTGCATGGTGTACAATAATTCTTTTTCGCGCAGGAAAACCAGAACATGATCGCCTTCCACGAAATCATTGCAGCAAACGATTGCGCCCATTTCCAAATCGAGCTCCTGATAGAGATCGACAAGCCGTCTGCGCCGATCAGCGTTGAGATCCCACGGAAAGCCGAGCGGGCGGTGAGCGAAAATGCAGGCTGCATCATAGCCGCACATCGCCGCCCTTCTGACGGACTCCTCTAGAGAAAGCTGTTCGCCTATCTTGGTGAAATAGCCGCCATATCCAATGGTGTCCAGACTGAGTTTCATGTTGTTCCTCCAATCAGAGAAAAGCGAGAATCATAACAAACAGAGGAGAGCGAACATCTAAATGTACGGACATTATAATATATTTTATTGGCAGCCCCAAATCACCCGACGCTGAAAATCAATCCTCTCGAATAGTGAGCTATGCACAGCCGTGCTAAACTACATTCCTCGCAACATCTTTCACATTCTGGCCTTACCATTACATGATCTCGGAGTTTCCCATGCTTCCCTCAATCGCCGTTCAACTTTACTCTCTTCGCTACCAATTGGCCGATGATTTCGCAGGCGTCATCGAGCAACTTGCCCAGATTGGATTTGCCGGCGTTGAAACAGCCATGTTCCCCGGTACCAGCCCCGCAGAGGCGGCAAAACTCTTTTCGGATCTGGGATTGGCCGTTTGTGCGTCACACGTGCCCCTGCCGATTGGCGAGGATTTGCCGAAAGCTCTCGATATCTTAAAACCCCTGAACAGCCGCCGGGCAGTATGCGCCTGGCAGCCATCCGAGCGCTTTTCCACTCTGGCCGAAATCGACCGCCTGGCGGACGAACTCAATCAGGCTGCGGATAATCTAGCCGAGCACGGAATCGATTTCTTTTACCACAATCACGAATTCGAGTTCCAGATTGTGGACGGCCAGCCCGCATATTATCATTTCATCGATCGTTTGCAGCCCGACGTTTTTCTCGAACTGGATATTTACTGGACCCAAACCGCCGGCATCGCCCCGGTCGCTCTCTTGCGAGAACTGGGCGGGCGCGCATCGCTGGTTCACATGAAGGATGGCGCCTGTGTGAGGGGTGTGCCCATGGTCGCTTTGGGTGAAGGCGACGTCAAACTGGATGAGGTCATCGCCGTGGCAAAAGGTCCCGCAGACTGGCTGATCGTTGAACTGGATGAATGCGGGACCGATATGATGGAGGCAGTCGCCAAAAGCTTTGCATTTCTTGATGAGAGACTTTCCTGAAGGGACAAAACGATGACGCAAACAAAAATAGGTTTGATTGGTTGCGGCAACATCAGCGGAATATATTTTAAGGTGCTGAGCGAACTGGCGGGCGTGGAGATCGTCGCCTGCGCCGATATGGACAGGGCGCGTGCCGATGCTGCAGCGCAGAAATACAAAATCCCTGCCAGCCAAACGATGCCAGACCTGCTGGCATCCCCCGATATCGATATCGTCCTCAATCTGACTCCGCCAGCCGCACACGCCGAAGTCGCTCTCGCCGCTCTGGCGATGGGCAAATCCGTCTACAATGAGAAGCCCCTCGCTATCGAATTTGCGGACGCACAACGTATTCTTGCAGAAGCGGCGGCCAACGGCCTGCGTGTGGGATGCGCTCCCGACACCTTCCTCGGCGCCGGTTTGCAGACTTGCCGCAGACTTATCGACGATGGCGTGATCGGCAGACCCGTTGCCGCCACGGCTTTCATGCTTTCGCACGGCCCCGAAAGATGGCATCCTGACCCTGAATTCTTCTATAAACCTGGGGCGGGGCCGCTATTCGACATGGGGCCATATTACCTTACGGCGCTAATCAGCCTGCTGGGGCCGGTGGCGAATGTGACAGGCTCTGCCGCAATTTCTTTTGCCCAGCGTGAAATCGGCAGCGGCGCCAAGCAGGGGCAGAAAATCGAAGTGGAGACGCCGACGCATGTCACCGGGCTGCTCGATTTCGCATCGGGCGCCACGGCGACCATGATCACCAGCTTCGACGTGTGGGCGAGCACCCTGCCACGGCTGGAAATCTACGGCAGCGAGGGGACCCTGTTATTGCCCGACCCCAATTTTTATGATGGCCCGGTGAGGTTGCGTTTGCGTGCTGAGAGTGATTGGCGGGAGATGCCGCTGCTGCCAGGGTACACCGAAAACAGCCGGGGGCTCGGCGTGGCTGATATGGCGCGAGCGATCCGGGAAGGGCGACCCCACCGGGCAAGCGGCGAAATGGCATTGCACGTTCTGGAGATCATGCACGCCATTTTGGAGTCGGCGCAGATAGGAAGGCGCGTCGAATTGCAGAGCAGTTGTGAGCGACCTGCGCCGTTCAACTGACCTCGATTGTCGGTCTCGAATCTTTTCTCATCACCACCTGCGCCAACGCCGAAATGGCGTCAGCCGAAGAAAATGACGCTTCGGCGGTCAGTGGGATAATCTGGCCGCCGAAGCGAAAGACATTCTCATTCCAAAAATCAATGGGCGTCGTGCCCAGTTGATAGACTGAGTGCGGCGCCACGGCAAATACTTCTTTGCCCATGAAAGGCGGGAGATAGATATGGCTGCCGAAGTCGCCCTCTGTAAAGAAGAGGCAGCGGGCGGCATGATGGATCAGACACGATTGTTCGGGAAACCCGGAGCAATGATAGGTATAGAAATTGGGGTTATGGTCGAACATGGAATAACTGTCCATGGCTCGACCGGTATTGAACGATAACAATACGATGCGGAAATGCTGGCTGATCTGCCCAAGCAGGGCGTTCAGGCCAGCGGTCGGGATCAGGTCAGTTGACCGGGGGGATTCGTCACGATGTCTCGTCTGGCAGAGGATAAACGGCTCTGACAACGGCCAACCCAGTTTTTCGGCTACCGTTTCGCATACTGAAAGGTCGGGCGTGATCTGGCGGTAGAGGTTATTGTCCGGGTCCAACCATTCGTAAATGCTGGATTTGCGGTTGTGGTTGAGTTCGTTATGGTTTTGATAGACGCTATTCTTTGTCTGCTCAAGCCAGCCGTCGAGGCCGGGCGAGAGGCTGCGTATCGACTCGGCCAGCGTGGAAATGAGGACCCCCGGCAGGCGGCGACGAGGGCGGCCGAATTTCAGCCCCCCGATTTCTGTATAGTCGGAACTGAAGACGAATTTGCAGGCTGGCGGATCGATGCCGATTTCTAACAGGCGAGCACCAAGATAAGATTTGATCTCAGCTTTTAGGGTTTTGTCGAATCGGCGAGCGGTAAACGAATCCCAACTGCTCGCGACTGTGGGCAAAGCGAAGTAGGCCATCGCCCGGCTTTGTTGATAGATGTCGACACTGGAAATCTCGATGTAGGCGTCGGCGAATTCGTAAAAGGCCTGGAGATGCGCCCGCCCGCCGATGATGATCCGGGCATCAGGCTCGACCATCGTCTTGAATCGGCGGATTACTCCCTGCCAGTTGAATAGCTCGTAGCCGAACTCTCCCAGGAATACGAAGACATAAGTCATGACCGCTATGCGCTCAGAAACCAACAGATGCCGTCAATCACCTTCTCGACATCTTCGTCGGATAGGGATTGGTGAATCGGCAAGCAGAGCGTCCTTTCCGCTGCCCATTCCGATTCAGGCAGGTGTGCGCTGGCGTCATGCTGGTAGCGAGACACCAGATGCAAGGGGTGATACCGGAATGTAGTGTAGATATCTCGCTGGAGCAGCGCTTTCGCCAGCGCATCTCGCCGGGACGGTTCGAGTTGTATCCAGTAGAAATAATAGGATGATTCGTTATTCGGATCGAGGTTTGGAGGGCAAATGATTTCTGGCATGCCGTTCAAGGACGAGTTATAAGTTTGATGAACCTGTCGCCTGCGCGCAATGAACTCCGGCAGTCGATGTAATTGCACCAGACCGATGGCGGCAGTCACATTATTCATGATGGCTCGCCGTCCAACCTCACCGACTTCAAATTCCCACCAGCGCTCTCGCCCGGCCTGAGAAAAACCGCTCGATTGCTCCAATCCCAGGTAAAGCTTTCGCCTCAGCCTTTCAGCGAGTTCGTCATCGCGACAGTACACCATCCCCCCGTCGCCGGTCACCAGAATTTTCATGGCGTCGAAAGACCAGATGCCGATGTCACCGAGCGTTCCGCAAGGCTGTCCCTTGTAACGCGAGGCGACGCTGCATGCGCTGTCCTCGATCAGGTGGAGACCTCGGTGTTTGACAAGCGAAAGAATGTCGTCCATCTCGCAGGGCGCGCCGCCGTAGTGTAGCACGATGACCGCCCGGGTTTTGGCGGACAGCCGGGCTTCGATGTGCGTCGCTGTGGGATTGAGCGTGCGCCGATCGACATCGCAAAAGACCGGCCTAGCCCCGCTTGCCATCACGGCATTGGCCGCACCCACGAAGCTGAGCGAGGGCAGCACAACCTCATCATCCGGCCCAATGCCCAGGAGTTCGACAGCCTGAAAAAGGCCCTCGGTTGCACAACTGATGCTGACCATTCGATTCGGCGGAACCTGGCAATGTTGCGCAAATGCCGTTTCGAATTCGGTCGTACGAGCGCCTCTCCCCACCCAATTGCTAGCGAAAACTTTTCGTACGGCCTCGAGCTCTTCATCACCGAGAGAGGGCTGGAATACGTTGATCATGTCGGGGATATGCCAGGCGGGAATGAGGAAGATGACGCTAATTACTGTAACCGGCCACGCTTGGCACGCGCATGGTCACTCGTGGCGGCGGTCCATCGAAGATGATTTTTCCGTATTCCATTTTGATCAGCCGATCGGCGTGATGATAGTAACGGTCATCATGGGTGGCGACAAGGACGAGTTTGCCCTGTTCCCGCAGCTTGGGCAACAGCTCAAGGTAGAAGAGTTCGCTAAAGTAGGGATCCTGACCTGCCGCCCATTCATCGAAAATATAGATGGGCCGGTCTTCGAGATAGGCTGTGATCAGAGCCAGCCGCTTACGTTGGCCAAAAGAAAGATCGGCGGTGGAGAAAGAGTCGTTCTCGATAGCGACCTTGTTGTCGAGTTCGAACTCCTTTAGATAGCGTTGTGCCAGGGCCAATTGCTCGGCCGAATCCACGCCAAGGAGCTGCGAGAACAGGTAGAAATCGGCGAAAATGGCGGAAAAGTGGTTGCGGTACGATTCGCCATTCTCATCGTTTAGTTCGATAGCGTCCAGAAGAACCTGGCCCTCATCCGGATAGTACAGCCCCGTGATCAACTTTAATAATGTGGTTTTTCCGCTGCCATTCCCGCCCGCAATAAAGACCAGTTCGCTATCGCCAAATCGCAGGTCTATCGGTCCCAATTTGAAACGATGGTTTTCATTGGCGCTTGAGTATGAATACGAAGCGTGATTCAACGCAAGGCTATGAATGCGTGGGATGGCGACTTCCTGTTCGGGAGCATCCACGATGTCGGGTCGAGGTTCCGCCAGCACCAGCTCCTGGATCGCCTCCATCGAGACGGTGGCATGCTGAACCGTGGGAATCGCCAGGAGGACGGTAGCGACCGAACTCCGCATATAAAGGGCGACCAGGGCGTAACTGGCTAGGACTGCGGTTGATACATCCTGCCCGCGCACGACCAGCAGCAGCAAGAAGAATACAAAAACGAAGTAGAGGACATGGCTCCAAGTGTTTGCCGCTTCGAGCAGTGTCCGACCGGAGATGCGGAGGTCGAGATACTCTTTTGCCGTGGGATAGAGTAATTTGTGGAAAAAGCTCGAACGGCGAAATCGATTGAGGCTTAGTTCCGATTTGCCAATCGTCAGGGCTTCGTAATGTTTATAGCTTTCGTTCCGGGTGCGACGCGCCGTAATCAAATGCCGGCGGCTGCGGCGTGTGATGACGGCGTAACCGACGACGGCGGGAACCATGAAAGCGAGCAGCAGGAGAGCGGTGGGAGGCGATAACCACAAGAGATACAAAACACAGGTGATAATAATCGAACTATGCAGGATGACATTGGGCAATACCATCATGAAGGATGCAATGGAGCTGATGTCTTCGGATAGCGTTGCCAGCAGCCGGGCCGCGCCCACCTCCTCCAGCCGTCGGAAGGGTGTGCTCAAAATCTGCCTGGCAAGGTGCATCTGGATATGAAATTGGGATTGCTCGGTCAGCCGGATCAATGAAAGGCGAGAGGCCAGATAGGTGGTCAGGACCAGGATAAGGGCCACGAGAAACCGCTCGAAAAACGCCCGGCTGATTTGAGATGGATCGGCCAGGGCTGAGCCAATCATGGCGATAAGCATGGTGCTGGTGATGCCGCTAAAAAATCCAACCACCATGGCGAACACGAGCGAGAGTTTCGATTGTTGGTAGAGAATGCGAATGATAGCCATGCCGTTTTACTATGTCGGGGCCTGTAAAGCTAGAGCGGGTTTTTGTATTCTATGAGGGTGTAGCACTGCTACCTGCCTTGAGCGGCGGCTAATGATTTTTCCACAATTGCAGCGTTTTCCGCCAAATATGCGCCGAGGTAATTCTTATGCACTCCGGCAAGCGTGCGCAAGGTCAAACGATTGCCGACAAGCTCTTGCCATGCTTGCGGCTCTCCCCGTGCTTGGAAATCAGTCGTCATCAGGATGAGCAGATCGATGTCGAGAGGCTGTGGCCTATGTGTGAGCAAAAGGGAGAGATAATTCACGCGGGCGGTGCGCTGAGCCCGGTACATCCGCTGGTTGGCGGTAAGCGGAAGCAGCACACTGGCCGCATTCCGCCCCATCTGGCTCAGCCGGGCTAGACGTGTGGCAGGGGGCTCCGCACGAAGTTGGCGCAGCCGTTCTTTAAGAATGTCCTGCCTCTGTTGTGCGGCGGTTTTTGCTCTGGCGAAACTCAATCTCTTGCCATTGAGGAACATCAGCGTGCCGATACGCTCGCCCTTATGCTGCAATTGTCTGGCTATTTCAAAGGCGGCTGCAGCGCCAACGCACTCCCCCATCAGAAAATATGGGCCGTGCGGTTGAACCCGCCGCATTTCAGCGATAAATCTGGCCGCCATCTCTTCAAGTGAAGTATAGGGAAACTCGACGCCGCCATTGACCTGACCCTGAAACCCAAAGACTGGCTGATTCTGCCCTAGCATGTGGATCAGCCCTGCGTAGGCTGTCATGTATTCGTTTTCACTGCCGCCGCCGCCCGATACAAAAAACAAGGGCGGGCGCGTCCCTGTGGTTCGCAAGGGCAGGAGATGCGTGAAGCTGGTTAGCGGCGGTTCGAGTGCCGGATCGCCATTGTCGATAAAGCGGCTGAGACTATCGATGGTGGGGTGGTCGAAGACCGCATGGAGCGGGAGTTTGGGGGCAAGTGCTCGGCGGGTCTCGGTCATAAGTTCTGCTGTCGCCAGAGCCTGCTTGCTGCCGATAAAAAGATTACGATGTGGATCGATGCTATCGTGCCCGAAAATATCCGAACAGATAGCCGTTAGGGCTTTGGCGATTGCGAAGGACGCACGACCCGCTTCATCGCCATTTGTGCGCGTGCGTTGGGAAGCTTTGATTGATGTTGATGCGTCTAACCATTTTTGCAGCAACGCCCGCTTTTCCGGTGAAAGTTCTGCGATTTGCGCTCGACTGCCTGCCAGGGAAATGGGTCGCGTGGCATCCTTGCCGTTTACCCTGGCTCTTCGTGACTCCGCCATTTCCTGAAAGAGGCGCTCGAATGGCGTGACGTTCAGCCCCGCCACAAAATCATTTGCCGCCTTGTGGGCGAATTGGGATTGACGCGTCCACGTAGCCCGGCTCTCCGTCAAAGCACGCAGAGCATCCTCCCATTGCTGTAGTTCTTCGGATTGTTGTGGGGGAACTAAGGGGGTGGGCAGAAAGGAGTCGTTGACCGAGCCGTTGTAGCCTTTCATTTGTTGTACAGGCAACACATAATCGACGCCGAGCATCGCCTCCGCCGTGCCGCCCGCATTGCTGGCAATTACGGGAATGCCATACAGCATCGCTTCGACCGGTGTGAGTGGGAAGGCTTCGGGCCAGACGGACGGCATCATCAGCACGCGACTCTGCGCCCATATCTCATTGATATCGGTGGTTCTTGACAGAATCTTAATGTTTTTGCATTCACTCAACCTGTCTAGATCGTTTTGAGTCGTTCCCCAGGTTGGCACGGCGGCGAACTCGACATGCGGTAATCTCCCCGCCATTTCGAGGAAAATGTCGATGCCTTTCCCCGCCGATGGGTTGATCAGCGTCACGTAGGGGCTGTCGAAGCTGGCAAGATTAGGATGGGGCAACGGGGGATAGGCTGGGAGGTAAATGACGGTCGCATCCAGCCCGCTATGTTGGCGGATGTAATCTCGAATGAAGCGGCTGGGAGCGACTATTGCGTCCGCTCGCTGCAACAACGTCTTGCCCCAGCCATTAGGACGCATGGCAACCGGGCCAAACGGCAGCGTAATTGCGCCATGCACCAGGATGGCAACCGGGCAACGATACTGTTCCAGCGTCATCTCAAGCAAACCCATTTGCCAGTCTTCACTGGTGAGCAGGATGCAATCGGGGGCGAATTCATCGATTTGTCGCTGATAGAGCGCGAGCAATTCCTGTATGGCGGCGGGAGCATAAACCTCGACGCCGTTCAGATCGAAGACGTCGAGGCCATTTTCAAGGTGGGATTCGACGCCTGCTTTCGCAAGGGCGCTGCGAAATGCTTCGATGGTGGAGTATGCTGAAGGCGTCAGGGCTGGTGCGATCATCCTCACACTGTGCCCTCGCGCCACAAGCTGTTCGAGGATAGCCCGGTTTGCTTTGCCAGCGCCGCCATAACTGGGGAAATAAGCGGTCGTCGCCGCCATCAGGATTTTCATGCCTGGCGCTGCGTCCTTGTGTTGGCAAAGCGTCGATCCGGGTTTGCGATCCGCCAGAATCTCTCGGCATACCGCCCGTTGCCTGTGTATCGGGCGAACTCGATGACGTCGGAAACCATATTGGCGTAGTCGACGAAAAGATTGAGAATCTGGCTGCGGTAATAACTCAGCGCCTCAATCTTAATGAATAGCGCCGTTGAAGCCAGTTCAATGACGAGCGGCTCTTTCCCCTCGATCTCGTCCATGCGCCTGGCATAGCTCGATTGAGTGGCGGCATACGGATAATCCTCATAGAACATGACTTCGCAGTCCGCACCGATCAACGAGACGGCGGCATCGAAGGCTAATTGATGATCGACATGTCCGCCAATCGCCAGCGGCGCTACAATCGTCCACTCCGCCAGATCGAACTGTGATTCGATCTGGCGAACGATTTGAGCGGACAACCGCCAGTCGTGGGCGTGCACCTGATCAAGTATTTCAGATAGCGATTGATACAGCCACTGTTCCCGACCATCCTGGCGATATCCCGCTTCCAACAAACCGAGGGAGCAGTCCCCGGCTCCTAGTTTGGCAAGGGCGGCGGCATCTTCTGCCCGGCGCAGACGGCGGATGTCGGGCGGATTGCCCCATTGTTCCAACATCTGATTGATAAACGCCGAATAGGGCGGGTCGGCAACACCATCGAAAAGGGTGACGACTGTGGTCGGTTCACCCTGTTGCCGCCACTCTGTGATAGCGCCGCCACAGGACAGCACGGCATCGTCGGAGTGGGGTGAGAGGATGAGATAGGGCATGGTGGTTTAGCTGCCCCTCTCTTGCAGCCATTGTTGGAGAAGTTTGCGCTGGTGGGCGTTCATCGTAGCCAGTTGCGCAGCTACGCCGGTTTCAGCATCCGTGCCCGATCCGTTGCGTTGCTGCATTCGGGGCGCAGCCAGAAATTGAGTCTCTAGCGGCGTGACGGAAAGACCTGCAACGAATTGGGCGCTGGCCTGTCGCGCCATCGCAGCATGATACGTGTAAACCTCCTGGTTGCTCAAGAGTAAGCTGAGCGCATTGATCCACAGACTGATGATTTCGGGAGGTTGGGGCGACGCAACCGGTTTGGGCAAGACCCCCGGCTGTGTGCTGGCATGGTAACCTGCACTAGGCGCAACCGGCAGGATAAAATCCGTGCCAAGCTTTGCCTCAATGACCCCGCCTTGATCGCTGGCGAGCACTGGTATGCCGCGCAGCATCGCTTCGACAATAGCCAGGCCAAAGCCTTCCGGCCAGAGGGATGGGAAAAGCGCTACACGTGTCTGCGCCCAGATGCGGTCGATATCTTGTTCAGGCGCAAGGATGCGAACGTTTGGACGCAGAACCAGAGCGGCAAGATCATCGGCAGTGGTCGCCCAGGTGGGCACCGCCGCAAATTGAATCTCGGGTATGGCGTCAGCCAGCGCTAAAAGGATGTCGATGCCCTTGCCGATGGAAGGGTTGAGCAAGGTAACAAACGGGTTATCGAATTTGCCCAGGACAGGGAATGGCCCGACCCCGTATGAAGGCGTCGGAAACAGGGTCGCATCCATTCCGCCCCAATGCCGGATATAATCACACCCGTGACGGCTGATGGCGAAAATACCGGCCAGTCGGCGGAACAGGTCTGTGCGCCATTCGCTGGGCTGCATGGCATCTGGCCCAAAAGGCAGGACGATGACCGTGTTCACGAGCATAAAGACCGGGGCAACCCCGGCCTCCAGTGCGGTTTCCAGCAGCCCGCCATCCCAGTCTTCGCTGGTGACGAGGATGATGTCAGGGCGGGAGGAGTGGATGATGGCATCGAATTGACTGAGAAAACGTTTGGTTTCGTGCACGGCGTGGATGTGAACGCCAAGCATTGCAAATTCGATGGTCGTATCGTTCGATCGATGATCAATGCCATCGCGCGTGAGCGCAAGGTGCAGCTCCGGCAATTCGGCGAACCCGGACCGGCCAAGGGCATGCTTGACAGCCTGCACGTGATGGCCTCGCTGGGTCAGTTGTTCGGCGACAGATCGCACGATCTTATTCGCACCGCCGAAGCCGGGGTAATAAACAGCCTCCATTGCCAGCAGGATTTTCAAGTGCGCGCCATCCTTGTACGCAATCCCGTCCATTCGCATTACTGCTCTTCCAATAGCCGCATGATCTCTTCTGGCGACATCTGATTCAAGCGACCGATCATGGCTGTTACTTCATCCTGATCGCTTTGCAAAACCTGCCGTTCCAGGATAGCGAGAGAAAGAGCATCGATGGTGTTGGCATCGAAGATGATGCGTAAGGGCAGGCGCACATTGTATTCGTTGTAAATGAGGTTTGCCATGCGCATGAGGTGCAGCGAGTGACCGCCCAGGTCGAAAAAGTTATCGTTGACGCCAAAATCATCCGTGCCCAGCAACTCTTGCCAGACTTGAGCCAGGAATCGCTCAGTTGCAGTGCGAGGCGCTATCCGTGCGGGGCCGGGGAGCGGCTGGTTCGCTGCGGGTTCGGGAAGAGCTTTACGGTCGAGCTTGCCGTTGGCGGTGAGGGGCAGGTTATCGAGCAGGATGATAGTGGCAGGGATCATGTAGTCGGGCAGCCAGTCGGCCAGGCTTTTTCGCAGAGATTGCGCATCGAGCTGGTTTGGCGGCGTGATCGCCACATAGGCGACAAGACGTTGGTCGTCGTCTGCAAATTCAGCAAGCGTTACAATTGCGTCCTTCACGCCGGCCTGATCCCTCAGTGCCGCTTCCACCTCACCGGTCTCGATACGATAACCCCTGATTTTGACCTGCTGGTCGCTGCGGCCAAGATAGACGATATCGCCACTTGCTGTGCGTTTCGCCAGGTCGCCACTGCGGTAAAGCCGTGCATCCGATGAAACGCCAAAGGGGTTGGCGACGAAGCGCTCGTCGGTCAGGTCGGGGCGGTTGAGATAGCCCCGAGCGACGCCTGCGCCGCCCACATAAATTTCTCCGGGAATGCCAACGGGCGCGGGTTCGAGGCCAGGGTCGAGGATATGCAGGCTGAGGTCGGGGATGCACTGGCCGATGAGACTGCCGGCGGGGCTGTCGGCATCATTTTTGTGCACCGGTCGATAGGTGACGTGGACCGTGGTTTCGGTGATGCCGTACATGTTGACCAGCTGGGGCTGGCTATCATCATGCCGCTCGAACCAGGGTTGGAGCCGGGCGAATTCAAGCGCTTCCCCGCCAAAAATGATCAGCCGTAAAGCGCTGAGGGCATCTGGCGGATGTTGCGCATCAGCCCACATGAGCGTGTTGAATGCTGAGGGCGTCTGACTTAGAATGGTAACCTGTTCAGCCTGTAACAGTGCGTGGAACGAGTCAGCGCTGCGGGCGATATCGCTTGGCACGATCACAAGCCGGCCGCCATAAAGCAAAGCGCCCCACATCTCCCACACCGAGAAGTCGAAGGCGGGGGAATGAAACAGCGTCCATACATCCGTCGGGCTGAAATTGAACCATTGATCAGTGGCCGTAAAGAGTCGCACAACATTGCGATGTTCGACTACCACGCCTTTGGGTTGGCCGGTCGAGCCGGATGTGTAGATGATGTAGGCGGCGTTTTCCGGGGCGACGCTTATGCCGGGGTTGTGAGCAGGCGCATCTGGCAGGCTTGCATCGGTTGCCAGGTTGATGGTCTTGGGATGCTTAGAAGGCAGGGCTAGAGCCGTCGCCTTGTCCGCCACGACCAATGCCGCCCCCGAATCGGAAAGCATGAAATCGAGCCGGTCGGTCGGCGTGGTTGCGTCAATCGGCACATAAACGCCGCCCGCCTTAAGGATGCCAAGGAAGGCGACGATCAGGTTTTCTGAGCGTTCCAGGAAAACTGCAACGGGCGTTTCCGCCACGACGCCTTCGGCAATGAGCCTGTGCGCCAGTTGGTTGGCTTTCCGGTTCAGATCGTCATAGTGCATCGCCGATCCGCCAGCCGTGAGGGCGATGCGGTCGGGCGTTCGGGCGACCTGCTGCTCGAACATCTGGTGGATGCAGGAATGGCGGTCGGATTCGATTTGCCGCTCGCTGCCCAGTTCGACAAGTTGTCGTCGTTCGGCGGCTGTGATGAGTGCCAGGCTGTTGATTGGCTGTTCGGGGGCGGCGAGGGCCGAACGCAACAGGGTCTCGTAATAGCGGCTCATGCGAGCGATGGTATCGACGAGATAGCGATCCGTCGCATATTCGATGACGGCGTCAAATCCGTCCTCGCCGGGCTCGATATCAAAAATAAGCGCCCAGGTCCCCACATTCATCGAGATGCGCTCTCTGCGAATACTCAACCCAGTTTGCGTGCGTGCGGCGCTATCCGGCAGGTTGCGGAATTCGAAGAGAACCTGAAATAGCGGTGTGTCGGTCAGGCGGCGTTGCGGGTGCAGGGCGGCGATCAGATGTTGAAGCGGCGTTTGTTGATGGCTGAACGCGCCCAATGCAGTCTCTTTCACTCGGTCCAGCACGTCCAAAAAGGTCGGGTTGCCGGACAGGTCGGTGCGCAGGGCGACGAGCGTAGCGAACCCGCCGATGAGTTTTTCGGTTTCAGCGGGATTCCGGGCGGCGGCAACAGTGCCTGTCACGATATCTTCGTGCAAAGAATAGCGATAGAGCAGTATCTTGAAAACCGCCAGCAAAACCATGAAAGTGGAGTAACCTCTTTCGTTAGCGAAGGCTTCGATCTGGCGAACCAGCGTCTGGTCAAGCGTGAATCGATGCTGGCTGCGGCGATGAAGAGAACCGGATGTCGCAGAGGCGTCGGTCGGCAGCGGCAATGCATCAAGCATGCCTGCGAGTTTATCCGTCCAATAAGTCAGATCCCTGGCGCTTTCCTCCTGGTCGAATCGTTCTCGCTGCCAGGCGGCGTAATCCCGAAATTGCAGCGTCAACTCCGGCAATGCCGGTGTGTTTAACAGAAATCGGTCATAAAGCGCCGCCAATTCCCGGATAAAGACGCCCTCCGACCAGCCATCGAAGGCAATATGATGGATCAGGAAGAGCAACACATGCTCCTCCGGCCCAATCTCAAGCAGCGACGCCACGCCAAGCGGGCCGTTTGTCAGATCGAGGACAAGATGCGCTCTTTGTGTGGCTACGAGGTTTATCTGCTCCTGCTGCGCTTCGGAGTCAAGGCGGCTGATGTCGTGAAACTCAAGATCGATTGGCCGCGCCGGTTGCACAATCTGCACGATTTGGCCGTTCTGCTCCAGATAGACAGTGCGCAGGATTTCATGGCGGCGGATGATCTCATCCAGGCTCCATCGCAGCGCGCGAACGTCGAGCGGGCCAATCAAACGCAGGCCAGTGGCGCGCACGGCGGCGGCATCGTGCGGGTTGAGCTGTTGCAGCAGCCATAACCGTTCCTGCGCGAACGACAGCGGCGTTGGGCCGTCGGGCGCTTTGGGGATGGTTCGCTCGCTTGCCTGTCCTAGTCGCTCAAGCAGCCTGTTTCGGGCCTGAGTGTCGTCCATACCTTCTCCAGGGATTCAATAGCCCTATGCCTGCGCCTCATCACGGGCCACCGCTTCGATCAGCAATTGGACGTGCCCGGCCACGGTGGGCGAACGGAATAGAGACTGCAATTCCAGACGCACGTGAAAAGCCTGTTCCAGCCGGGTGAGCAGGCGCGCCGCTGAGAGCGAGTCGCCGCCGAGCAGGAAGAAATTGTCGAAGACGCCGACCTGCTGCACGCTCAGCACTTCCGACCACATTTCGACAACGACATGTTCGAGCTCGTCGCGTGGGGC
>JAGFJG010000157.1 GCA_024102915.1 Caldilineales bacterium | reverse complement strand
TACATCGCAATCCTTACGCCACTATCCAATCGCTGGCTGAAGCCTACATGACCTGTCGTCGTCAATTCTTCAACAATCCCAACCCCCTGACTGTGCGACCAGATAATACCAGTTAGACAGCCAGGGGCCCAAACCACTACATGTTGTGGCTCCAGCACCCAGGAGGTTGGAGCCATGTTTGGTGACCGCTTTACTCACCTTAATCAAACCCATAATCCACCATCTCTGGTGGTGGACGCAAAGAGGCTAGTGATCCGACGAAGCAAGAATTCATGTCTGGGCTAGGGGCTACTATGTGAGTACAGCTTGGATGAAGAAGGAGTGCGGAACTACATCGGTCGACGAAAAGAATTCGACTACAAACAAGGGTCCCTTGATTTGGGCTAACGACTAGAATCAATATGAAAGGGGACTTCCTCTCTTCTGCCCCCCATTGAGGGACCTCCTAATGCCTGCCGCTATGCAGGAGGTCGATTAATCCGACACTTTGTTCAGCAACTCGCGCAGGATTTCTTGTTCCTGATCGCTCAGCAAATCCGTTTTATGGTTGTTGCCCAGCAGCGCCTGGCCCAAACGGCTCGCCGCCAGCATGCGCAGATCTTCTTCCAGCGGGTTTTGCAGCCGGTGATCGCTCACGATCTGGCCGTCCTTCATGCGTAGAACCCTCCCGGTCGCCTGCGCCACTCGTCTATCATGCGTAACGACGACGATCGTCGAATGCTGTTTTTGGTTCAACTCGGTGAGCAAATCCATGATCTCCTCGCCGCTCTGGCTGTCGAGACTGCCTGTAGGCTCATCGGCCAGAATCAAGGCCGGGTCGTTAGCTAAAGCTCTTGCCACTGCCACACGCTGCCGCTGACCGCCGGACAGTTGGTTGGGGAGCGCTGTGAGGCGATCTCCCAGTCCCACAAGCTCCAGCAAATGAGCGGCACGGTCTCGACGCCTTTTGCGATTGGACTCATGCCCGTACATGGGAACCTCGACGTTTTCTACCGTCGAAAGAGTCGGAAGCAGGTTATGGAGCTGAAAGATGAATCCCACGGTGCGAGCGCGGAAAGCATCGATATCCTTCAACTCCGCCAGATTCTCGCCATTCACCCATACCTCGCCCTCGCTGGGCTGATCGAGCGCTCCCAGCATATTCAGCAGCGTGCTCTTGCCGCAGCCGCTGGGGCCCATAATGGCGACAAATTCGCCGGGCGCGACCGTCATGTTCACATGATCAAGCGCGGAAACCGCCGTGGCGCCTTCGCCATAGATTTTGGTTAAATTCGTCGTTCGTATCAGATCGGCTGTCATGATGCCTGTGACCTCTGTGCCGGATTTTCAAAATGCGATGATTGACGATAGACGATAGTCACGCGTTGCCTAAACGTTTGCTATCGTCCATCGTCTCAATGGTCTAACGTCAACTGTCAGATAAAAGAAGCGATCTCATTGTGAAAGTGGTTTAATTGTCAGGTTCGATATTGACAAAGGCCGTCATCCCCCAGCGCAAGTTTGGATCCAAGTCATCGACGGCTATGATGACGGTGTAATTCGTACTGCCTTTGTCAATGGTACTCATGGGGGCGATTCGCACGATCGTGCCGGTAAATCGTTCGCCCGGCAGAGCGTCGAACGTGACCTCGACGGGCATGCCGGGTTCCACACGCGTGACATCAGTCTCGCGCAGGTCGGTGGTTTCGACCTGCATCTTGCTCGTATCGCCGAGCATGAGCGCCGCCACGCCCGGAGTCGCCAACTCGCCTGGCCGGGCAAATACCGAACCCACCTGCCCGGCGAATGGCGCGACGATCTGTGTTTGCTGCACCTGAGCTTCAGCAGCAGCCAACGCCGCCTGCGCCGACAAAACTCGCGCATCGGCCATCTCTTTGTCCTCTTCGGTCGCGCCGTCTTGCAAAGCTTTCAGCGCCGCCTGTGCGCGCTCGACCTGCGCTTCGGCTGACTTTACCCCCGCCTCTGCCGCTGGAATCTGGCTTCGTGCTGTCTCGACCTGTTGGCGGGCGGCTGCGATCTGGGCTTGGGCAACCGCCAACTGTTGGGGGGTAGCGCCTTGCGTTCTGGCGTTGTAGGAAGCCTGGGCCGCCTCGTAAGCCGTCGTCGCCTGCTGTAAAGCCAGCGCTTCGGGCATGGCCCCTGCGTGGGGGTTGCCACGAATCACGTTATAGGCTGCCTGCGCCTGGTCGAGCGCCGCCTTGGCGAGATCGATCTCTTTTTGCGCGGTCACACGCTCATTCTGGGTGGGATGGCTGGCAAGCTCGTTGTATTGCGCCTGGGCAATCGCCACCTGGGCCGAAGCCGCTTCGACCGCCTGTTGCACTTCCTGCACCTGAGTTTGCGCCAATTCCAAGCCGGCCTCGGCAGCGCTGACTTCGGCATTGGCAGCGTCGATCTCGGCAGCGGTCGCACCTGCCAACAACTTGGCACGCGCAGCTTCCGCCTCGGTCACAGCAGCCTGTGATACCGCAGCCTGGCTCTTGAGCACGGCGTTGTCCAACTCGGCCAGAACATCGCCGGCTGAGACGTATTCGCCCTCGGCCACATGAACAGCCGCAACGGAGCCGCCAGCCGCGGGGCTAAGCCCGGCCCACTGTTCCGGCACCAGGTTGCCCGACGCCCAGATTATATTGTCAAGCTCGGCCTGCGCCTGTTCGGCGGCTGCCGCCTCGGCGGGCGATACTTCCGCAGGCGCGGAAAAATTCTGATACGCCCAATAGCCGCCAGCGGCCACGGCGATGACGACGATTATGATGATGACGATTTTTTTCATGGTTGGCCTCGTTCAGTCATTGGTTTGAGTTTCGGGTTTGTCAGCAAAGCGCCGCGTTACTCGTAGCGCAATGCTTCGACCGGTTGCAGTTTGCTTGCGCGCCAGGCCGGATACGCAGCGGCGATCAGTCCCACGATAAGCGTAAGACCGGCCGCTTCGATAAAAATGCCCGCATCCAGTTCCACACTGATGAAGGTATTGGCAAACGGCGCATTGGACAAAAGAAATAAGAAAACAACCCCCATGATCGAACCGACGATTGCAGCGAGCAGGCAGAGCAGCACACTCTCCTCAATGATTTGGCGGAGTATGCGCTGCTTGCGCCAGCCCACCGCGCGCAGGGTGCCGATCTCACGGGTGCGTTCAAAAATGGACATGAGCAGGGTGTTGGCGACGACAATGCCGCCGACCAGGAGGGCCAGTAAACTAATGGCATCGAGCATGACCTGGGCTGAGGCCATGTCATCAGTATTCTCAGCGAATTCACTGCTGAGACTGGCGCGCGCTTCGGGGAAACGCCGGTCGATGGCATCCCGTACGATTTCCGCCTCGGCGGGGTTTTTCACATCTACAAATATGTAACTGACGGATCGAGGGCGGTTCAATAGGCTCTGGGCCTCGCGCATGAACAACAACCCGCCGCCATCCTCCCAACCGACGCCCGTCTCGAACAGACCGACGACCTTGTAGCGATTGTTGTAAACCTGAAGCGTCGAACCGATTTTGAGATCGTAATTCTCGGCGGCCATCGTGCCCACGATTATCTCATTCGGGCGCTGCACCTGGCGGCCTTCGACCAGCTTGTAATGCTCTATCGCCGCCGTGTTCGGATCGATGCCGGAGATGATGAAGAGCGGCAAGTCAGGCGTCATCACAAAGCCGAGGAGCATGGGGCTGACCGATTCCACCTGAGGCATGGCCCGGATCTGCGAAACCAACCGCTCATCCAGGCTGCTCATGCTCATGTCCGCCACATCGCGCTGCATGATGGTGATATTGCCTGTGCCGCTGCTGCCGGCGAGTTCATTCAATTCGGACATCATGCCCTGGATGACCCCACCCAACATCACCAGCGTGGCCACGCCGATGCCGATGCCTGTCGCCGAAATGAAAGTGCGGGTGCGGCGTCGCCACAGATTGCGGAAACTCTGCCCGCCGATGCGCGCCAGGATGCCTTTCACCTCGCCGCTGCCGCCGCCCTCGTATCGCAACGCCTCCACAGGCTGCAAATTGGCTGCCACCCAGGCAGGGTACGCTCCGCCGAGCAAACCCAAAGCCAGGGCTGTGACCATGCCCTGGATAAAGATGCTGGGAGAATAAACACCTTCGAGCATCGCCCCGACGCCAGGGGCCATCGCAACCAGTTCATTGAAGCCGACGCCTAAAGCAATTCCAATCATGCCGCCAACAAAACCCAGCAATAGGGTTTCGCCCATGATCAGCCGGACGACACGCCCGCGGCTCCACCCCACCGCCCTTAAGGTTCCGATCTCGCGAGTGCGTTCCAAAACGCTCATCACCATCGCATTCATCATGCCCAAACCGCCGATCAGGATGGCGATGAGCGAAATCCCCCAGGCAAACCCCTGCAAATAGGCGGTGTACGTCTCATTGGTATCGTAATCGCTGGCAATGCTGGCCAGCAGATCGTCGTCGACGGCCTCAATGCGTTGCTTGACCTGCTCGATATCGGCGCCGCGGGTGACGCCAACCTGATAGAGGCTGACCTTTCGCTGCTTCTGCACGATCGTCTGGGCGTCTTCGAGCGTGACCACGCCCCCGGTTTCCTCCATGCCCTGCCCGGTTTCGTAAATGCCGACGATCTGGTAGGGGGTGCCGGAGACGCGTAAGGTATCACCGACGCCTTTCTTCAGACTCTCGGCTGAGGCTTTGCCGATGGCGATCTGCTTGGGTCCGGTAACCGGCTTGCCATCGATAATGCGATAGTGCTGGGCGGCGTTACTGCCAGGGTCATAGCCAAAAATCAGAAAGAAGGGCATCTCGTCGGTCACGATCCAGCCGTAGACTCCCGGCTCCACGATCTCGACCCCCGGGACGGCCTCGATGCGCGGGCCGATCTCTTCGTCCAGGCTGCTGTAAGCCACATCGAACGCGTTGGCTTGCGACACCATCAGGTCGCTGCTCAGCCCGACGACTGTGCCATAGTTGTTACCGAAGCCCTCGGCGATTGCGCCTAACCCCACCACAGCGGCAACGCCGATAGCGATGCCCAAAATGGTAAGGATGCTGCGGGTGCGTCGCCGCCAAAGATTCTTGAGGATCATGCTAACTATTCCGAGAAGAGGAAATGAAACACCAATCTATTTTTAGGCTAACCTAAATATTACCGTAATTTCACTTCCATGTCAATTGTCCGAGCGGCTAATTTGGCATGAGCGCGCGTTTCTGTTCCAATACGAACATGACGACAATTGTTCCCGACAGCTATCTCACACCATGACCAGCATCGAAGCGGATCATGCGCCAAGCATTTGGCCGTACATTGGTCTTGGCATCCTGGCGCACGCCATCTGGGGCGCCTATCCCGTCATGGCCAAACGGGCGGTAGCCGAGACGCCGAAATTCTCGTTGCTGTTTCTGGCGTCGGCCACGGCGATGGCGGTCGGCTATTGGTGGATGCGCCGACGCGGCAGGCTGGACGCCCACAGGGCATTTCACATCCTGCGCAGTGAGCGGGCGCTTTGGGGTTTAGCCCTGTTTGTGGTTTTGCGATCGGTCAGCAACATCATCGCAATCGAGTTAACCAAGGCCGTGTGGGTGCAACTGCTCTATCTGGCATCGCCATTTCTGGTTGCGATCCTGGGTCTGGCGATATACGCTGAGCCGGTTCCGCCTTATACGTTTCGGGCGCTGATCGTCTCTTCGATTGGCGCTGTTTTGGTTCTGGTGGAAGACTGGCGCAACGTTTGGAGCGGATTCACCCGCAACGATATCCTGGGTTTAGGGATTGCGCTCGTATCGGCAATCACTCTGGCTTTCTACTATTTGATGGTTCGGCGCTCCCATTTGCGCCACACTGGCGGCGGGCTGATCATGTTTCAACAGGGATTGGCCATGACGACAACCTTTCTGGCGCTGTCGCTGATCACAGGGGAAGACTGGGGACAGTGGACGCATGCCTCTGCCGGAGCGCTGGCAGCCGCCCTTATCGTCATCTTCGTGATCCAGGTCGGCGGCAATTTAATTCAGATCACGGCGTTGGGCGGAACCAATCCCTCATTGATCACCAGCTTGACCGCTTTACGGTTGGTCTCAGCCCTGTTTCTGGCTGCACTGATTTTGGGCGAACAACTACGCACGCCTTCGCAATGGATCGGCGCGGGGATTGTGGTGGCTGCCGTGACAGCCTATTTATTGCTCCAGCGCTCCCCTAAGTCGACTTAATCTGGCGCTTCGCCTTCGGCCACAAATCCAATTCGGGCATGGGTGTGATCGCAGAATGGCTTGCTCTCTGAGTGCCCGCAACGGCAGAGAAAAGCCCGCTTGCCGCGAAACACCGCCTGTTTGTCCGCACTGATGATCTCGAAATTGCCATCGAGGATCAGCGGCCCATTCTCCTCGGGTATAATCTCCAGCGGCCCGCCTGTGGGCGCATCGCCCTTGCGCTGGCTGTTGTCCGGCGAGTCGCCCGCATCGGTGAATCCGGAAGTGCGGTGGCTGTTATCGCAGAAGGGCTTATTTTGCGAACTGCCGCAGCGGCAAAGCGCCAGCCGCGTCATTTCCAATACCTGATCACCCACGTGCAGCCGCAGGTCGCCACGGAAATAATAGGGGCCATCACTGCGGATGGAAATGGTGTTTTGGTCGGGTATAGGTTCGTCGGGAGCGCCATCTTTGCGATGATATTGCAGCGCCCCCGAAGGGCAGGTGTGGATGACGGCCGCCACCTCGTCCGCCGACGCCTGCCAGGGTTGCGCCCAGGGCCGGGCGCTGGTATCGAAGACCTGGGGTAACCCGCGCAGGCATTTGGCCGAGTGCACGCAGATTTTCAGATCGAAGGTCACATCGATGTCGTCACTGGTGTAGGTTTTGCGAGCCATTTTTCACCTGGGGTGAGCGATAGGTGGATGGAAGGCTGTCAGCGGGGGGCTCGTTGGCGCTGCGCCAGTTCATACGAACGCCGGAGCAGATCGAGGCCGCGGGCGACATCTGACTCCTCTCGCAGATAAAAACTGACCCAGCCGCTATCTGAAGATTCTGAGAATTAGTCGAGCTTTGCTGCTTATTCTTCAATATGGTTTCCCCGAAAAAGACGGTTCTACGCATAATTTTGCGTTGAAGCTTTTTCGGTGCTGCCAATTGGTGATCTTTTTAAGCGGCTGCACTCAATTTCGCCCGCAAACGCTCGCGTTCCTCTCCGACAATCTCCTCATCGAGCTTGGTGAACAGGGGCGCGGGCGGGCGCAATGCCTGCCCCGGCGGCAATGTGGCGGGCTGCCAGCTTGCCTGAAGATTCGCGCCGTCGTAGCGCAGCACCGGACGCGTGCCGCGAGCGTCCGTCACATCTTCGGTGTAGAGATCGCCAAAGATATCGCCATCAAAGCCCAGGTAAGCATGAAGCTGCTGGCTGGTAAAGGGGAGGAAGGGATTGAGCAGCACTTTGAGGCGGTCAATGACCTGAAGGGCGACGTAAATGGTGGTGGCGGCGGCAGCGGGGTCTTCTTTGTATTGCGTCCACGGCGCTTTTTCGTTGAGATAGCGATTGGCGCTGTGGGCCAGCTCCATTGCTTTGGATAGAGCGATCTTGAGGCGGACGGCATCGAGTTCCTCGCCCACACGGTCGAAGGCCGCTTCCGACTCGGCCAACAACGCCCGGTCGATCTCGTCGAACTCGCCCGGCTGCGGAACCCGGCCATCGAAGCGTTTGTAGGCGAAACCCAGCACGCGATTGGCCAGATTGCCCCAGGTCGCTACCAATTCGTCGTTGTTGCGCCGCACAAATTCATCCCAGGTGAAGTTGACATCGCGCGTTTCAGGGGCGTTGATCGTCAGGGCATAGCGCAGCGGGTCGGGGTCATAGCGCGAGAGAAAATCGGGCAGGTCGATCGACCAGCGGCGGCTGGTGCTGATTTTTTTGTCCTCGATATTGAGATACTCGTTGGCAGGCACATCATAAGGCAGATTCAGCCCGCGGCCATCGGCGATCAGCATGGCCGGCCAGATGATGGTGTGGAAGGGGATGTTGTCCTTGCCAATAAAATAGAGTGAACGCACGGCAGGGTCGAGCCACCAATCCTTCCAGGCGTCGGGTCGGCCTTCCAGGGCGCAGACCTCGCGGGTGGCACTGAGGTAGCCCTGCACGGCATCGTACCAGACGTAGATCACCTTGTCCTCGTAGCCCTCGACCGGGATGCTGATGCCCCAGTCGATGTCGCGGGTGATGGCGCGCCCGCGCAGTTCACCGCTCTCGGCCTGCTGCTTGGCGTAGTTGAAGACGGCCTGTCGCCAATGATCCTTGTTACCGTCATTCAGCCAGTCGGCCAAGTCAGGGCTGGTCTTGCCCAGGTCGAAGAAGAAATGCTCGGTTTCCCGTACTTCGATCTGGCTCTGGCCGCAGATTTTGCAGCGGGGCGATTTCAGCTCGGTGGCGTCGTAAATATTGCCGCAATTGTCGCACTGATCGCCGCGGGCGTCGGGGTAGCCGCACACCGGACAGATGCCTTCGATATAGCGGTCGGCCAGGAAGCGCTGGTCGATCAGGCAGAAAGGTTGGGATTGGGTGTCGCGGTAGAGATAGCCGTTCTCCAAGTGATTGAGGAATAGCTCATGCGTGACGTTCCAATGATTCTCGGTGTCGGTGTGGGTAAACAGGTCGAAGCTCAGACCCAGTTCTTTGAACGCCTGCACGAACCGGGCGTGATAATAAGCCACGATATCGGCATTGCTCACGCCTTCGTGGGCAGCGGCCACAGTGACGGGCGTGCCATGCGTATCCGAGCCGGAGACCATGCGCACCTCATTCCCACGCAGGCGCTGATAGCGCGCAAAGATGTCCGGCGGCAGGTAAGCCCCGGCTACATGACCGAGATGGCGGTCGCCACTGGCGTAGGGCCAGGCGACGCATACGAGATAACGTTGGCTGTCGGAGGGGTTGGGCATTTGTTAGCAGATGGCAGGTAGTAAGAAGCAAGTAGGGCAGTTGGCAGATTGTAGCACACGGGTCAAGGCGGAACCAATGAAATTTGGCAGCCTATCGTGTCGTAGTGATTTTGCGGCAGATGAGGGCGAAGGTGCGGTGGGGGACATCCAGGGGATCGGCAGGGAAGTGCGATTCCAGCAAAGCCTTTAGCTCAGAGTCGAAGGTTGCGACTTCGATAGGTTTGAGGCTGGCGGCAACGCCTGCGCTGGCACGAATCCGGCCCCGCCAGGCCTCGTGACTGTAGGGAACGCTCACGTCGAATGAGAAGGTTTCGATCTGGCTAAATCCGGCCTGCATCACATCGCCCAACCAGGCCGGATAGAGGCCCGTCCCTCCCGCCATCGTCCAACTGGGATTGTGCTGAAGAATCAATTCCTCGGTCGCTGCCACCACGTTGCCGGGCGCGGGAATCCAATCGAAGTGAGCGATCACCAGCCGCCCGCCCGGACGCAGGACGCGCCAAACCTCGGCGGCAACTTGCGCCCGCTCGAACCAGTGCCAGCATTGCCCGGCGCTGACCACGTCAAACGCGTCCCGCTCAAATGGCAGCATCTCCGCCCGGCCCTGCACCCAACCCAACCGCGTTTCAGACCCGGCCAGCCGTCGCCCCTCGGCCATCAACGCAGCCGCGATATCGACGCCGATCACCGCACAGCCGCGAGCGGCGAACTCGCGAGCCAGCGCCCCGGTTCCGGCTCCCAAATCGAGCAGGCGCTGGCCGGGAGCGCCGATGCCAAAGGCTCGCAGGCGGCGAAACAATTCAGCGGGGAAACCGGCGCGATGCCGGGCGTAATCGGCGGCGGTCTTGCCGAAATCGGCAGTGAAAGTCATGGCGAATTCAGCTTATGCGCCGATACAGATGTTCCAGCCGCGGCACGATCGCATCCCAACCATAATTCGCCTCGACGAACGCCCGCCCGCGCCGCCCCAAAGCGGCAGCCTCGCCCGGCTGGCGCAAGAGTTGTTCACACCGCGCCCTGAATTCGGCGGGCGTGTCGGCCAGGGCCAATTGCTCGGCATCCGTCACCGGGAATCCATCCGCGCCCAGGCGGGTGGAGACGATAGGCCGGGCCATGGCCATCGCTTCCAGCAGTTTGAGCCGGGTGCCGCCGCCCGCCAGCAGGGGGACGACATACAGATCGGCGTGGGCGATATAGGGGTGGATATCGGGAACGCTGCCGGTGATGGTGATATCCGGGCGGGAGCGCAGGCTGTCGAGCCGGGCGTGCGGGTTCTTGCCCACGACCCAGAAATGCAGGTCGAGATTGGTGGCATGCAATTGCGGCAGCACGCGCTCGGCGAACCACAGCACCGCGTCGATGTTGGGACGGAAATCCATTTTGCCGGTGAAGACGAGGTTGGGGCCAGGATGAAGGTAGGGGTTGGCGAATTCGCCGTCGGGATCATACGCATCGAGATCGACGCCGTTGCTGACAACCTCGACCCAAATGCCGGGCGCGAGCGCTGCCAGTTCCCCGGCATCCGGCTCGCTGACCGCGGCCACGCCAGCGACGGCAAGAAGAAGCTTCCGCTCGTAGCGCTGCAATTTCTGCACCTGGATAACCGAGTAAAGAGCGGCGGGCCAGCGGGCGGGACGGCGCACATCCGCCTGGAAAGCCCGGCGTTGTAACAGGGTCTCGGCGTTGTGCGCGTCGTAGATGACTGGCGGCAATTCGATGCCCGATCCTCGTAAAGCGAAAAAATAAGGGGCCATTTCGATGCCTTCGATCTGGATGAGGTCGGGAGAGTGCGTCAGGAGATGCGTTCGCAACCTGGCGAAGGCGTCGTCGCTCCACAGGCGCAGGGCCATGTCGGGCTGGCGGCTGCGAACAAGATCGGTCAGGCGCTGGCGAGATGAACGCGCGGGTTGCGGGGCGATGACGAGGTGATCGACAAGCTGCGACACCGGCCCGGCGTTCGGGTCATCGCCGGGGGCCAGCAGGCTGAACAGGTCGATGGTGTGATGCGCGGCCAATCCTCGCAAAAGATGAAAATTGCGCAGGGTGGTTCCCTGGTGGGGCGGGTAGGGAAACTGAGGGGTGATGAGGAGGATGCGCATAGATTTCGTCGAGATGATAGTTCGCTTCGCGTATTGTGCCACACAGTCAACGAATTATGGTATATACTTGGCGTTATATCGACCGCTGTCGCTACACCCACCAATGGTCAGGCGATGGATTTCCCACAGATACCCTAAGGAGCAAATATAATCATGAGCATGGACGATCTCTTCAATTCGATTCTGGGCGGCGCTGGTGGGTCCGGCGGCGAAGGGCAGGCCGATGATGCGCTGGGTGATATGCTCGGCGGCCTCATGGGCGGAGATTCGGGCGCGGCGGGCGGCATGGGCGGCCTGCTCGGCGGATTGATGGGCGGGGGTCAGAGCGGCGGCGGGATGTTGGATGGCATCCTGGGTTCGCTACTGGGCGGCGGCGCCGGTGGCGGCCAGAACGCGTTCCTGATGCCCATTGCCGACGCCATTTCCAAGAAAGTGGGCATCCCCCGCGAAATCGCCCTGGTTGCCGTTTCCTTCCTGTTGACCAAGCTGCTGTCCGGCATGGCGGGCAAGCGCGGCGGGTCACTGGAGGAAGCCGACCTCAGCGAGATCACGCGGCTGGCCGAGGCGGACACACGCACGCAGGCCGCATTTTTGTTGGATGCGGGCCTGACCCAGGAATTGGCCGAGCGCACTGGCCTGGACGAGGAGACCGCCGAGCGCACGTTGGAAGAAGCATTGCGCATGGTGGGCGGCCAGATTCAGGGGATGCAAAACGCACCCGATCCCGGTCAATTGCCCGACGCCCCACCCTCGAACCTGTTGGATAGCTGGTAGAGTTAGCTCACGGTCGGTTCTGGGAAACTGAGCCTCCCATCGTCGACCACGCTGGTTTCGCCGGTGATCTCGAATTTGGCGGCCTGCGGCAGATCGACGGAAGAAGTCCCCACCATCACCTGGATCGTGCCCGGCTCCACCACCCAGCGCATTTCCCGATCGAGGAAGGCGATCTGATCGACGGCGAGCTCGAAGGTGATCGTGCGGGTTTCGCCCGGTTGCAAAGTAAGCCGGTGAAATCCCTTTAATTCTTTCAAAGGCCGGGAGATGCTGGCGATCTCGTCACGGATATAAAGCTGCACCACCTCATCTCCGGCCCGATCGCCCGTGTTCGTCACGTCAACGCTCACCCGAACCGTGTCCCCCGCCCTGGCTGAAGTCTGGCTCAAGCGCAGATTGTCGAGCTGGAAGTGGGTGTAGCTCAGGCCAAAGCCGAAGGGGAAGAGCGGCGTGTTCGAGAGTTCGACATAGGTGGTTTTCCAGTGCGAGCGTCCGCCCGACGGCTTGTGGCCGTAATAGATCGGCACCTGCCCCACCGAACGGGGGAAGGTCATGGGCAGTTTGCCGCCGGGATTCACATCGCCAAACAGGACATCGGCCACCGCCTCAGCTCCTTCCTCGCCGGGCAGCCAGGCTTCGAGGATGGCAGGCGCATTCTCGGCGATCCAGGTGATCGACAGCGGGCGGCCATTGATCAGCACGACGACCGTGGGGGTGCCGGTGGCGACAACCGCTTCGACCAATTCCTGCTGCACGCCGGGTAAGCCTAGATCCGCTCGATCTCGCGCTTCGCCGCTGGTGCACTCGTCGGTCAGGCCCGAACGATCGCCCACGACCACGATGGCGATCTCGGACTTTCGGGCGACTTCCACCGCCTGAGCGAACCCATCACGGCGCTCGCTATTCACGTCGCAACCCTGGGCGAAATAGATCACGGCGTCCGCAGCAAGCTTGTCGGCGATGCCATCCAATATCGGTCGCATCGGCACGAAGTCCGAGACCATTTCCACGGTATTCGCCACCGCCGTACCGAAGGGATTGATTTTTTCCCGCATCTCGATCAGCGTCTCGATGTGGCAGACGTAAGTGTAATCGCCTACCAGGTTACGGGCTGAGTTGGCGTTGGGACCGATGACGGCGACCGAGCGGATGCCCTTTGACAATGGCAGCAGATCGCCCTCGTTCTTGAGCAGGACTATCGATTGCTGGGCGATTTCGCGGGCGAGTTGGCGTTGGGCGGGCGTGTCGAAGATGGCGGCGGAGGCGTCGACATAGGGATGCTCGAAAAGTCCGAGTTGGAATTTTGTGCGCAAGACGCGAGCGACGCTGCTGTCGATCACGGCTTCATCCAGGCCGCCATTTGCAACCATCGCTCTTAGAGGTTCGCCGTAGCAGTCGGTGCTGGGCAGCTCGATATCGATGCCAGCATCCAAAGCCAGTCGAGCCGAGGTCGCTCGGTCGGGGGAGATATGATGCGCTTGCTGGAGCTGATCGACGGCAAAATAATCGGAGACGACAAGGCCGTCGAAGCCCCATTCCTCGCGCAGGATGGTCGTCAGCAATTCGCGGCTGGCCGCGCAGGGCACGCCGTCGATCTCGTTGTAGCCGTTCATCACCGAATGCAGCCCCGCTTGTTTGACTGCCGCCTCGAAGGGCAGGAGGAAAACCTCGCGCAGTTCACGGGCGGGGATATGGGCGGGGTTCCAGTTGAAACCGCCATCGGTGAGGCCATATCCGACGAAATGTTTGCCGGTGGCGATCACGCCCTGACGCCAATCCTCGGTCTGCAAACCTCGCACGTAGGCGACGCCCATGCGGCTGACCAGATAGGCGTCTTCCCCAAATGTCTCCTCCACCCGACCCCAGCGCGGGTCTCGCACGACATCGAGCACCGGCGACAGGCCTTGATGTGCGCCGACAGCCCACATCTGTTCGCGCACGACTGCGGCCATTTGCCCGGCGAGTTCCGGCTGCCAGGTGCTGGCGAGGCCGATGATCTGCGGAAAGACGGTAGCGTCGCGGGCCATATAGCCGGCGCAACATTCTTCGTGCACCATGGCGGGAATGCCGAGCCGCGTGTTTGCGAGCAGGTATTGTTGGATTTGATT
Source organism: Caldilineales bacterium (assembly GCA_024102915.1). Lineage (GTDB taxonomy): Bacteria > Chloroflexota > Anaerolineae > J102 > J102 > JAGFJG01. The sequence continues at coordinate 124,318 of JAGFJG010000157.1, read as the reverse complement.
GGCGACGACGGCGCTTTCTGACGGCTTCAGGTTGCTAGCCCCGCCAATGCGGGTGATCTGACCGATGCCGTGCGACAGCAACGCTTGCGCTTTATCCTGGTCAAATCCAGAACCAGAGAGCACTTCATAAACCCACCGACTGCCCAATTGGGCCAGCTTTTCGACCAGCGTCATCCGGCCCAAGAGGTCGCCCACACGGGTTTCCAGCGGTTGGGTTGCGTCTTTATAGAGGGGCGAGGAGGGATCGGGTGTGTTGGACATGTTGGTTGGTTTCTTCCTATGCAAGCCCGTCTTGAACTGCAAATCCAAGGCTCATGGTGAAAATATGGTTTTGCAGACTGCCGGGATGGGAGTCTGGGAAGCGATCAGGAAAAGAAGTGAAGGCGCCAGGCGCACGAAGGAACTGCGCCCCGACAATCGCGTCGTAAACCGGGCATCAAATTTTATCCTGCGCTGAAAGCCCGAACTCGAACAGGATTATCTGGTTCGCGAAATCGTCGCCTTATTCCTTCACCGCTCCCATGCTAATGCCATTGATAATGTATCTGGAGAAGATGACATAGATGATGATGATCGGCACGATGGTCACGGCCAGACCCAAATAGATCGCGCCATATTCGGTGCGGTAAACATCGCCGCGCATCAATTGTACCAGCATGGGCAAGGTGTACTTCTCGATGGAGGAGATGAGGATGAAGGCGTTGAAGAAGTTGTTCCAGGAGGCGACAAAGGCGAAGATGCCCAGCGTCACCGCGCCAGGAACCGCAATTGGCATCATGATCCTGTGAAAAATGCCGAACTCACTTGCTCCATCGACACGGCCGGCGTCGATGAGGTCGCGGACGACGATCGACTCGAAGTACTGCTTGCCGAAAAACACAGCACCAGCCGAAGCAATAGCGGGCAGAATCAGGGAAGCGAAGTTGTCGGTCAGCCCAAGCCGTGACATGAATTGATAAAAGCCGATGATCGAAAGCTGTACAGGGATCAGAACCAAAAGGATGATGAAACTGGTAAAGAACCGTTTACCCTTGAAGTTGTAAACGACAATGCCGTAGGCTGTCAGTAAGGAGAAATAGACTGCCAGCACCGTGGAGCAAGCGGCGACAAAGAGACTATTGCTGAAACCACGAAAGAGATTCAGACCTCTTCCCCTGAGAATGCCGTAGTTATCCAATGTGTGGGAGCTCGGCAAGGCGCTGAGCCCTTGTTGAATCTCGACCGTAGAACGGGTGGCATTCACCAGGACAAGCCAGATCGGGATGACGGTAACGATGACAAGCAGGACAAGAAAAACATATATGAAAATGCGGAAAAGTCTGAGCGTTGACTTGGAATTGGTTTTCATCTTGACGTCTCCTATCTCTGAGCGGTTCGCCGCTTCGCTTTCTATTCTCTCTCGCGCAGGAAGTAGAATATGCCCAAAGCAATGACTGTTGTCATGATAAAGACCACGACTCCGACAGCCGAAGCCGCCCCAATGTGACCCTGCGCGCTGCTAAACTTCAGGTACATGAGCATGTTGTTGGTCAATATCGAACCGCTTGGCGAGCCTCTGCCATCGGTAAGCAGATAGGGAATGTCAAACATCTGCATACCACCGACCAGCGAAGTCACAAAGATATAGATCAGAATGGGCTTCAGTAGCGGCAATGTGATCCAGCGAAACATCTTCCACTCATCGGCGCCATCGATCATAGCTGACTCATAGAGAGAAATGGAGATCGAAGTCATGCCAGCCATGATAATGATGATCGTCGCCCCAAACCACATCCACCACTGAATGAAGATGACCAGGCTGCGGGCAACAACCGGGTTCTGCAGCCACTGCACCGGATCCGCCAGCACGCCGGAGCGCACCAGGGCCTGATTGACAGGGCCATAAAAGGAGAACAAACTGAAAAACAGGGCTGCGATCGCGGCTGGCATCAACAGATTTGGCAGATAGAAAATGGTTCGCCAAATGCCCACCGCTCTGATTCTGAAGCGGACGCTCGTAAACCAGACCGACAGCAGCATCGCAATTCCGATTTGGGGGATGAAATTCAGCGTCCAGAGCAGCCAGGTATTGCTCACAGCCTTCATGAACAACGGGGTGTCGAACAATATCTCGTAGTTCTGCAATCCGACAAAACCACCTTGCCCGCTCATCAACGTTGTATTGGTGAAACTAAGGCGGAAGGTATTGTAGACGGGATAAAGGCCAAACAGCAGGAATGCTATGATGAAGGGTGCGATGAAGATGTACCCATAGTAGTCCTTTTTGAACCTGAACCCGGTTTTGTGATTGTTTGCGATGGTCATGTTCGGCTTCTCCAAAAAGAGCCAGCCTAGCGAGTACTAAGCTGGCTCTTTGCAGTTACAGATGATTAGTTGACTTGGAGTTCGGGGAAGTCTATGGACAGATTCTCTTTCCACGTCTGCCACATCTGTTCCTCGGTGATCTCGCCGTTGAGGTACTGATTCAGCGGGTCATTCATCGCACGCTGGATGGCATCGTCAGAGCCCTGCATCAGTTTGGCGTTGACGGAAGGCGCCGCCTCGGCAAAACCGGCATAGCTGTTCTGACCGGCCAGGAAGGCGCTCAACTCAGAATCATCGAAGGACGGGATGATCTTGTCGACCACCACCTTGCTGGACACGAAATCGCCAGGAGCCTGCATCTGGTCGTCAGGAACCTGCGGATCGATGGCCTTCAGGTATTCGTTCGTGTAGACGCCGGTCGCCCAGTTGGTCAGATTCTCCTCGTCCAACGTAGCGAAGCGCACGAAATCTTTGGCCACTTCCATGTTCGGGCTATCCTTCAGCACACCCAGCCAGGTACCGCCCCACTGGTAGGGCAGCGGGCCGGTAATCACGCCCCAGTCGCCGCTGGTATCATGAGCGCCATCGGCGGATTTTGCGTTCGGCGCCAGCACGTAGGGCAGACCCCAGGTGGGCAGGAAGTAGGAGAAAACTTTCTTGGGATTGCCGTTGGCGTCCACCAGGCTGTCGTTCATGCCTGCGAACCAACCCTCCTGCCACTGCTGCGCCTGAGCTTCGTAGCCTTCTTCGCGGAACAGTTTGGCGGTCTCGACGTACTTCTGAACCATCGGATCAACGGTCAGTGCGCCATCGACGACCCACGGCTGCTCACGATTGGCGTAGAAGGGATTCTGGAAGTCACCGCTTGACGCCACCATGTAGGTGTCGCCGCCAGACTTCTCTTTCACCACAGCCGCAGCGGCCGCAAACTTGTCCATATCGGACAACAATTCCTGTATCTCAGCAGGATCGTCAGTGCCAAAGTATTCCTTGGCCAGGCTGCGGCGATAGAACAGCGCCCCTGGCGTCGCCTGATAGGCGTAAGCCTTGATCACACCGTCGTCAGTGCCGACGTCCAGAACGAAAGGATAGGTCTGAGCAGCTTCGGCAGCGGGCATCAAATCGCCCAGGTCGGCCAGGAAATCGGATTCGACAAAGCTCTTGACGAATGCAGCTTCGAGGGCGATGATGTCGGGCGCATCGGCAGTGCCAAGAGCAGCCTTAAGCTTGGTCTGGTACTCGCCATTGGTCATCGGAATCATGCTGTAGGTGGCATCTACATCGGGATGTTTCCCCTCGTAGGCGATGGCCATCGTATTGATTTCGTTGGTGAACGACCAGATGTCCAGCAGTGTCGTGCCAGCAGCAGGTGCTTCAGCAGCGGGCTCCTCGGCAGCAGGGGCTTCGGTTGCGGGAGCTTCGGCGGCGGGAGCTTCAGCAGCAGGGGCCTGGGCAGCAGGGGCGGCTCCGCCACAGGCTGCCAAGACAAGGCCCAGGAGCAATACCAAACTGATAAGAATGATGTGTCGCTTTCGCATTGTTCAATCCTCCAATAGGTTGAGTGTTGGTTGATGTGAATCGAGATGGTGAAAGTGAGGGTTGGGCAGGTATCGTGATTGTCGTTTTCGAACTTCGCCTCCTGGAAGAATTTTGAATGTGACAACAGATGCATCTATTTCTGTACAATCCACCGATTCTGATGAGGTCAGGCGATGGAGAGGCACACATGAAATTGTATAAAATCGTTACCGGTAACGTTTCCGGACGGGGAAAAAAGAGAGCGCTGATAAAGCTTTCATTCCGGCCCGCTAATTCATAGGGGCAGATGTCGATGCGCGTATGATGAGTCTTGTCTGGACTTTTTGGATGGGCGTTTTCAGGGTTTTGCCCTGGACAAGCGCGAAGAGCATGTTGGCAGCCAGGTAGCCCATCTGCGTCAACGATTGGTCCACAGTCGTCAATTGCGGTTGCTCAATGGCGGATTCGGGGATGTTGTCGAAACCGACCACCGAAAGATCCTCAGGCACTCTCACACCGTACTCACGAGCTGCCTGAAGAACGCCAAAGGCCGATTGATCGTTTGTGGCAAAAATGGCAGAGGGCGGCTCAGCCAGTTTCAAGAGGCGTATCGCGCACTCATAGCCAGTTTCCATAGAATAATCCCCATTCATCACGAGTTCTGAATCAATGGGGATACCGGCTTCCTTGCACGCATCTTCAAAACCCTGGCGGCGGCGCACAGCGCTCCAAAGTTCATGGCGGCCGCCAATGAAACCGATACGCTTATGTCCAAGGCCTATCAGATGGCGGGTGGCTGCGAGGGCGCCTTCGCGGTTGGTGGAAATTATCCCAGGGTAATTGGGTTTATCGTGGTTGAAATCTACTGCCACGAGGGGTTTGTGGGTAGGAAAGTCGACAGCGGTCGGCGCCACCACAATAACGCCATCGGTGATACTGTTGCTAAGCAGGGCGACGTAATGGCGTTCACGCTCGGCCATCGAGCCTTTTTATGCGTGCCGCTGGTGTAAACGATCAGATCGCACTCCGATTCAGCGACGGCGTGGTTAACGCCTTTCATGACCTCCACCGAAAAAGGTTGCTCCACGTCCGGCATAATAAGGCCGATCACGTTGGTGTGGCGGCTGCGCATGCTTTTCGCTGCCAGATTCACCGTGTACCCCATATCGCGGATCACCTCTTGCACCCGGTCATACGTGTCCTCGGCCACGTCATCCTTTTCATTCAAAACGCGCGACACCGTCGATATGGATACCCCAGCGGCTTTGGCGACATCGGAAATTGTGACGGTATTACGAGAGCGAGTCATTGTTCTCAGTAATCTCTTCAAATGGGAATGGGAATTCGGTATCGTTTCCGGAAACGTTTTCAATCATAAGATATTCTAAAGATGCTGTCAATACCCGCATGGGCGAATTGCGCCGTCGAAATATCATCGAAATCGCCGCAAGCGGATTTATCCCTTTGCACCTGCAATTTTGAACGCTGAACTGCGATTGCTAAAAAATAGGGCCGCCGGAAGATACGCCCTTCCGGCGGCCCTGGAGATGTCTGCGATTCTCAGTTTAGGAGATTCTCTCCGCCACCAATTCCGCGATATCCCTGACTTCGACGCCCTCCCCCGCCTGCTTGGAAGCGTCGGTGAGCATAGTCAGGCAGAAGGGGCAGCCCACAGCGATGGTGTCGGCTCCCGTAGCCGCCGCTTCGCTATAGCGGTTCATGTTCACGGCCTCGGTTCCGTGCTCTTCCTCTTTCCACATTTGCGCCCCGCCCGCGCCGCAGCAGAAGGACATGTTGCGCGAGCGTTGCAGTTCGATGATGCCGCCGACCGTGTCTTTCAGCACATCCCGCGGCGCATCGAAGATGCCGTTGTGCCGGCCCAGATAGCAGGGATCGTGATAGGTCACAACGCCGTTTGGCGATGCGTCTACCTGCAAGCGTCCTTGTTGCATTAGTTCTGCGATCAACTCGGTGTGATGCACGACATCGTATTCGCCGCCGAACTGATAGTACTCCTTTCCCAGAGTGTGCAGACAGTGCGGGCAGGTGGCAACGATGCGCTTGGGATTGACCTCGTTCAGCGTCTCGATATTCTGCTTGGCCATTTCATAGAAAAGGTATTCGTTGCCAGCGCGGCGAGCGGCGTCGCCCGTGCAGCTTTCCGCCTCGCCCAACACGGCAAAATTGACCTTGGCCGCCTTCAGCACTTTGGCGAATGCGATGGCCGTGGATTGCGCCCGGATGTCGTAAGCCGGAGCGCATCCCACCCACCAGAGGATGTCCGGGTCTGGGTTTTCCTCGATGGTGGGGATATCGAGACCGTCGGCCCATTTCATGCGGTCGGCCCCGCTCATCTTCCAGGGATTGCCCGTGCGCTCCATGCCGGTGAATGCGGCCTGCAACTCCTCAGGGAATTCGCTTTCCATCAAGACCTGATTGCGACGCATGTAAAGGATATCGAACATCGGCTCATTGCCGACCGGGCAGACTTCGATGCAGGCCCCGCAGGCTGTGCAGGCCCAAACGGCGGATTCGGAAATGGCGTAATCGAGCAGGGCGTCCGGTGAAGCCTGACCGTTGGCCAGGGCCTGAGTATTGGCGTTGATATAATACCGTTTGTTGACTTCGAGGGCCGAGGGCGATAGCTCCTTGCCGGTGGTGTAGGCCGGGCAGACATCCTGACAGCGGTTGCACATGATGCAAGCGTACGGGTCGAGTATCTGGCTCCAGGAAAGGTCTTCCAGCCGGGCGACCCCAAACTGCTCGACGCTTTCATCCTCGAAGTCGATGGGCTGCAACGTCCCCAGCGATGTGCGTTTGGGCTGCATCAGAAAATTGAAACCCGCCATGATCAGGTGGAAGTGCTTGGAGCGGGGGAAGTAGGGGATAAAGGCCAGGATCACGCCCAGGGCAATCCACCAGGCTGCATGCCGCAGAATCTCGACCGTCGGCGATGACAGCCCCGCCCAAAGTAATGCCACTGTGCTGGCCCAGGGCTGGAAAATGTCATAACCTCCGCCTTCGCTGGCAACCGTGAACGACGCGCCCAGAAATCGAAACCCGATGTGCGCCAGGATAAAGAGACCGACGATCAGTGAATCCCGCTTGATCGCACCCGCTTTCACCGAATCAAGCAGCTTGACATTCTCATTATAGGAAAGCGCCGGGTCGCGGGTGATGAATCGGCGTACCAGGAAAAAGGTCATGCCCACCAGAACGCCAACGCTGATGAAATCGACCAACAACCGATAGACATTGCCTATGATGCCTTCGCCCAGGAAGGTGATCGGCAAGTAACCTTCGACGATATCACCGAAGTTCACCAGAAAATAAAGCATAAAGCCCCAGGCGATCAAAGCGTGAAAGAGACTTGCCGTGGGCCGGGCTTTCCACGTCGGCCTCAACGATATCCATTCCACAGCGGCGTTCCAGGTGCGCCGCAGGATATGATCATCGCCTACGTCGCTCTGCCCCCGCCGGATCACATCCACGACCCGGCGGAACGCCCAATAGCCATTGTAGATTGTAGCCAACATGAGGACGGCGAAGAGAATTTTCTCGATGGTTGTTAACATTGCTCACAAGCTCCTTGGTGGCAGCGAGGGAGTGGGAGTTCGGTGGGATGCCGGGGAATGATAAAAAAACCCTTTATCACCAAGTTTACGCGGGATGATTAACCCTGACTATGACACCTGTCATATTGACTGAGGCGTTGATGGAGTGAATATAGCTTTTGCGTGAAAAACTGTCCAATCAACGCGCAAATACGCGCGCGTTTTTAGGGCTGTACGACCCACCATGCGATCCCATTCAGCGCAACCAATCCCACGCCAACAGCATAGGGCGTCATCGCCCGCCATCGCCGCGGCAGCGCTGCCTCCCAACCCAGGGCCAGCAGGATGGCTATGGGCAGGATAGCCGGGAACAGGTAGCGCCCTTGCGGCTGCCACGATTGCCCGATCATGGGCAACCAGACCTGGCACAGGACCAGTGTCACCGTCAGGGCGGAAAGCGTCAGGATGCCGTTGCCGCCGGTTCGCTCCTTCCGTGCTCGGATGCCGATTTGCAGCCGCCGGGACAGCCCCCATGCGGCCATGATTGTGACCCCGGCCAGCAGAACATAGACCGGCCAGGGGAACGGGCGAGTCAACCAGCCGAAATAGCCCCAGAAACTGGCGCTGGTGAAAAGGGCGAACAGCAGATAGCGGAATTGGGCGGGGGCGTCCCAGGCTGAAGCTGATACCGCCTGGGCGAAGAAACCGGCGGGGATAGGCAGTGCGCGTTCGAGCCGTTGGTAGATCGGGCTGGTCAGAAGGTCGGGTTGAGAGCCACCGCCGTTGAAAAGCAGTTCCCGGCCATGCTGATCAAGTAAACTCAATTGCAGGCGAGCGGGCGCGCCCGCTTCCACAATGACTTGCAAATAGATAGCAGATGGGGTGATGTTGAAAGCAAGAGCGCAGGGCGATACGGTCGCGCAGCTTACCTGTTCCAAATGTTCGCCATCGTCAAGACTGAGGCGCAGATCACTGCCTGATTCGATCACATCCGCCTGCAATATCACCTGGGAGTCGCGCAGTTCTGGCATTTGCTTTCCCGCCAGCGTCTGCGTCAAGGTCCCCGCTTCGGATGCGCTCCCCCCAATCATCAGTGCACCACCCGACCGGCTGGCGATGAATTCGGGGCTGCGTCTCCAACCCGCTGCCCAGCGCGGGTTTGGGGCCAGGGCTAATATCAGCAAAAGTAAAAGCCCAATCCCCAAGTACAATCGATAGGGTCGCAACCTGTCCATGCGTATGGCCGCCCAAACGAAGACGGCGATCAGATAAAAGAGCAAACCCCGGTCGATGAGCAGGACTCCGGCGCAGGCGACGATGAAGACCAATACCCACTGCCTGGGCCGCCGCGCCAGAGCAAGCAGCGAAAAGGTCAGCGCTCCCCAGAACATCGTCAGGGCGTCATTGTTCAGGCTGCCGCCGATGAACCCGACCATTGGCAACAGTCCGACCAGCAGACCCATCGTCCACGCCCGATCAACCCTTCCCGGCCACAGGCGGCGAGACAACGCCCAGGCGCATACCACCGTCCCCAGGCGCAAAGCCAGGGACCATAACCGCAGCCAGCGCAACAAAACAGCCGGGTCTATGTCGTTCTTGGGATCGACGAAGCGCAGCGCCAGCGCTGGAAGCAGATAGTACGCGGGCGGCTCATCCCCGATCTGTGAGCCGCTGGCCGCCAGAACCGGATCGTCGCTAAAACCGCTCAGGCGCTCAGGCCGGGAAAATCGGTTGTATGCCCACCAATTATTTTCGCCAAGGCTGTTGATCAACCTTGCTTCTAACTTGGAACTATCATCCAGCCGCGTGGGCAGTCGCCCCAGGTTCGCCCACAGCCGCGCATACAGGAAATGCCCAGGTTCATCAGGGGCGGTCCAGGCCGGAACGAGCGCCCACCAGACCAGGCCAACGGCAAATGTAATGCCGAGCAGAATCCAAAGCGATTGCTGTCTAAGCTTCGGCGTCACTCAGATACACAACGGCCACGGCCAACAAAAATCCGAACAACAGACCCCCAGCCAGGGCGATAGCCAGGGTGAGCGGCCAGTTGGGTTGCGAGGGTTTGGCGGGCGTCGTGGCTTCGCTGAATACCTGAACCCGATCCCCTTCGATCATCGATTTGAGCTGCAACTCCACATCGCGTCTTTCCAGGGCGGTCAACGATTCCAGCCACACCCCGCGCAGTTGCAAGATATCCTCCCATTCCTGAGATTGCCTGGCATGTTCGTATTGCAATTCAACCACATTTTCAGTCAGAGGCCCCAGGTCACCTTCCACATTTTGGCGGAGCGCTTGCAAAGTGGCAGTAAGCTGTCTGGGATTGGCCTGCGCCTGCTGCAACAGGTCGGCGATCTCGATGCCATATCCCTCCAGCTCGGGGACGTTGAGCAACCCAACCGAAACGGGCGATTCCCCGGCGGCGATGGCGGCGAGCACGAAATCAATGCGATCGCGCAGATCGGTCAATGCGGCGCGGGTGGAGTTCTTGAGTGTGAGCTCCGTTTTGATTGCGCTCTGTGCGCCGACAACCTGTTGTTCATCATTGACGGCGACATCCCCGCCAAAACCCAGGCCGATGCCCGTGCGGCCACGGAAGTCGAGCAATTGCTGGTCATAGTGATCGAATTCGGTTCGCACGCTTTCCAGCGCCGCCTGGTTGCTCTGGATGTCGCCGCCATAGGATGCAGCTACCAGTTGCGGCAGGGTCGTGGCCATGGCATTGGCCAGCAAGGCCGCGTCGGCGGGGGAATCGGCGCTGACGCTGAGGGTGAAAAGACTGGCGCCACTGCCGGGGCGTGTACTCGTTGCCGCTCGCAGTGCGGTGGCATCCATCGGTTGCAAGAGCTGTCCGTCCACGCTGGCCAGGACTAACTCCGCCAGTTTTTGCGACCCGGCCAACGACATGACCTCCCCCCGCCAGTCGAAGCGCGTGTCGATAACATCGTACAGTTTGTTATCCCATCGCCAGCTCAGTAATTGCACGGGGGCCAGGAGCGTTGCCGTGGCGGTATAACGAACGGGAGTCATCAAGGCCAGACCAGCAGCCACGATGACGGCGATGATGGCCGGGATAATGATCAAGGGCCAGCGCCGGGCGATCATGCGAGTATGGGCAGAGACTGTGATTGGTTGATCCATGATTCCAAATAAATGTTGCGGGAGGGGACAGGCCCTTCGCCAGAGATGGAAAAGGTCTATTCGATAATGATTGAGCCTAGCGGCCACACATTATCTGGCAGCCCTTCACCTGATGAATCGGTGGCCGGTAGCCTCGTCAGGTCATCGAGCCAGTAAAGCGCCAGGCCGAGAGAATAAGTTCCGACGGGGAGGTCGGCAGGCAAGTCCAGCCAGCGGATTGTATGCAGTCTATCGCCGGATCGCCAAAGTTGGGTGGGGAGATAAGAACTGGGCGGGCCGTCCGAGCCGGCAACACGGTTGCCGTTTGCATTGAAAAGCTGAACTGTGACAGCGAAGGGTCGAGCGGTTTCGGCGAGGACGCGCCAGCGCAATGTCACCGGCACAGCCCAGCCCGGCTTCTGCGGAGTCTTGGGGATGAGGGCATCGGTCAGCGTTGCTATGGCATCGAATTGCGCCAGATCCGGCGTGGCGAACTCTGGTTCGGCGAAGGCCGAGTCAGCGGGATCGATACGAATTTCGCCAAAGCGTACGATAGTACCCAGAGACTGTCCAGTTGCATCGGCCGCAGCGACATGTTGCGTGGTCTCGCCATCCTGGAAAAGGGAAACGGCGATGTGCCCGGCTGCGGGAGTGGGGCCATTGGCATCGACAGGAACCCAGTAGGTCTCGGAGAAGATGACGCCCGGCTCCCAAACGCTGGTGGCGGCATTCCCCTGTCCGGGATAGGTGGTGATATTGCCGTAGCTCTCGCCGCCCGCCCCGACTAGATGGATAGCTATGGTCATCGGTTCCGGCGTACGAGACAGCGCTTCCCAGGTCAGGGTGACTGGCAGGCCCCTGCCCGGCGAAATCCCGGCTTCGGCGTCGATATAGCCTTTGAGCAAGCGGGCGACATCGCCAAATTGTGCATTGATCTCAGCGCCTGGCGCAAGCGCAGGATTGACGACGGCAGGAGGCGCGTAGGCGGGAATGATGACCAAAGGTATGAATGCCACGGATAGCAGCGCCGGCCAGGCTGGCAGCAGAAACCGAATCACTGACCACAGTCGACCGCTGATCTGCGCCCAACCCTGGGCGATAACCCAGGCCGCGATCGGCAGCATCGCCAGGATGTAGCGCCCCCGCAGAAACTGGCTGCCATGCAACAATTCGCGCAGCAAGGGAAAGCCAATGACCGCCAGGGTGAAGAGAAGAAGCAGGCCCGCAATGGCGCGCATCGATCTTCCTTTCTGTTGCCGAATCCAAATCACAAGTCCCATTAATCCGCCGACCAAAAGCGCCAGCCATCCCCAATAGGTCCATTGCGGAGGTCCCACATTCCCCCAGCCGAATGACGACCAGAAAGTCTGAAACCCGTATTGCAGGGCGGGAACGATATCGGCCCACTGGATGGCGAAAGCCTCGCCGCGACGCAAGCCTGTCAGTAGTGCAGTTTGTGACACGGGGTCGCGGGGCAGGGCGGAACCCGTAAGCATGATGTTTCGGGCAATCCACAAACCGCCCGCGAGCAGCATGATGATCAACAGCGCTACGGCTCCATACCAGGCGTGCCGATCGCTGCGTTCGCGGCGATGCAGCCACAGCGCTGCGAGATAGACCAAGACGGCCAACGGGATGAGGGAGAGGGCGAGATATTTTGTCAGCAAAGAGAATGAGGCTATCAGCGCAAACAGGATGGTGAGCCGCAACGTTGGCCCCTCGATCAGCAATCGCAACCCCAGGTAAAGTAGCGCCGCTTCGAGCACGGCGAGCAGGATGTCATTGGTCATCACCGAGCCGATGAAAACATATTGGGGTGCGAAGGCCTGGATGGCAGTCGCAACGAGTGCGATTTCAGGCGCGGCGGGACTGAGCAGTCGCACCAACGCGTAGGTGATCACGAGTCCGGCGGTGCTGATGAGAATCGAAACCAATCGCCCCAGGTGAAGGGCCAGGATTGTCCCCTGCCAGGGCCAGCCCTCGATCCGGGGGTCATGCAAAACGAAATTGACGCCGCCCAATCCCGTGCCGCGGGAAGCGTATGGATTCACCGTCGGGGTGTAGCCATCTTCCGTGTTCGCCAGAAGCATGGGGATTGCTGCCAGCACATAGTAAAGCGGCGGCTGCGTGGCCTCGTCGAAGGCGAATTCATTCGTCAGACGCTGGTCGGGATCCGGCAAACGCAAGTTTTCGGCCACATAGGCGGCATAGCGGTAATGCGCCCATTCGTCGTGGGCTTCCCAGGGCGGGACGACGACGCTATACCAGAACGACAGCAAGAAATGCCCCACCAAAATAATGCCCAACCAATACTCTTTCCGCATAACGCCCCAGGTTGAACTGGCAGCAACCTTTTGCTGCGATGAATTGGTAGCGGGGGAAAGAATCGCCATCGGATGCAACACCGGCTGCTCAGCCTGACACAAACACTCAGCAGGCTGAGCAGATCCGCCTGCCGTTCGTACAGTTTGGCAGTGACCGTACGTCATTATAGCATGGTTGCCAGGTCATGATGGAATGGTCGTTTTGGTTTGAGAAGAGGGTGAATCTACGAGAGACATCCGATCTGGGAGAATGGATATGCTCCGGGTATAATATTGCCGCCCCCAAGTCCACCCGTACCCGACGTTTACGCAAAGCAGTCAGGGCAGTTTGAGTCTTGATGCTTTGCGTCTTTTTGTGTTGGCTAATACCAGGGAGCAGGTGTGGCCGAATCCCCCAACAAGGTAAGACTGGAATGAACCTGAGAGTCCGCATTTTACTTTTCGTTCTTATCGTCGGCATGCTGATCCCGACGACTGTACTGGCCGATCCCCCACCCTTTAATCCATTGAAACAACCCCATTCGCAGTCCCCCTATGGCATGGATATCATGGGGCCGGGCTGGCAATGGACATTTCCGCGTGAATCGGCCTGGCCGCGCTTGGCCGGCCCCATTCGTGTCGACCAGCTTGACGAAGTGATCGGGGAGAGCTATCAGGCCGGCGTCCGCAGCGCCCGCGTTTCGGTTTGGTGGTGTATGACCGAACCGGCGCGTGATCAATATGTGTGGGACGACCTGGATGTCGTTTTTCAGATCGCCAGCAACTATGGTATTACCCCGTTGCCGGAGATCTATTACACTCCGGATTGGGCGGCGGTAGGCTATGTCACGGGAAAGGAATGCGTCAATCCCAACGGCTATCGTAATTTGCCGCCGACCAATCTGGATGACTGGTCTGATTTCATGGCTGATTTCGTGCAGCGGTACGGAGCGATTGGCAAGGATCAGGTGCATGATTGGGAAATCTGGAATGAGCCCGACCTGTGGGAATTCTGGTATGTGCCCTGGGATCCATCGGGCGCAGGTCCATCGATGTACGCCCATATGGTCAAGCGCGCTCGCCAGGAGATCGACCGCTTCGATCCGGGAGGACGCCTGCTGTTGGGCGGCTTTTCCGATATCTATGGCCCCGATTTCCTGAAGAAGTTGTTGGCGTTGCGCGGCCCGTACGACATTCGCCAGGATGTCGATATCGTCACATTTCATGTCTTCACTGATCATGTCGGCAAGATCCGAAATCTCAAAAATGCTCTCGACGGCAATCCATTTGAGCTCTGGATAACTGAGTTGAACTCGGACGGCTGGACGGAGAGCGTCACCGCCCAAAAAGTCGCAGCCCTTTACGACACTTTGGCCGGGTTGGGCATTACCCGTTCCTATTGGTTCAAAGCCTGGACGACCGGTTGGGGCCCTGGCATTTTCGTCAATCGGGATCCCATTTGGGAGCCGGGACCGTTCACACCCAGCGCTTTCTATAACACATTCAAGAACCAATCATTTACAGACACGTTGCCTGGTAAGCCCACGGTGCTGGCCCCTGGCGCCGCCATATCCCCTGATGGCCGCCCGGTGTTCGTTTGGCAGCGGCCAAACGCCGGTTCCAAGCCCATCGTAGGTTACAAGCTTCAGGCGGAAAACAGCTTCTATCAAAACAAGCTCTATTTCCATAGCCCCGAACTCGACGTCTTCGTCCCGGCATCGCACATACAGTTCTTGCCCATGCAACAGGTTGGAAGCCGGACTGCGGCCAATGCCGCCGAAACATCAACCCCGGCCGCAATCACGCCCGCGGCATCGACGATGAGCTATCAGCCGTCGCAACCACTGCCGTCTGGCCTTCTCTGGTGGCGAGTGGCGGCGGTCGATAGCGATGGCAATGTAGGTCCATACTCCGGCCCGTACCGATTGGTCGTCGGTGGCGGCAAGGATTCTATGTACTTGCCGATGCAGTACAAGAGCTTCTAAACGGCTGAAAAGTGGATAAACGCAGAGATCGCAGAGAGTTTAAAGGAGGAGATTTCGAGATTGATTTCTTTGCGAAACTCGATGATTTCCTTTGCGTTCTCTGCGCTGAATGGCCTTTAACACCCCGACCAAGATTGATCTGGGCGCTGCTTATCCATCACGCGTGACCAGTGTGTGGAAGACCTCCCCCATGACCGCTGTTGCATCCTGCCAGGTGTAGCGTTCTTGCACCCGTTGTCGCAGAATCCGCGCCTGATCCTGCCAATGCGTTAGATTGTCGAGCGTCGTGCGGATGGCGTTTGCCAGACCGGCTGGCGTGGGCTTAGCCATGTAAACTGCATGGTCACCGAGGTATTCACGGTGCACGGGCGAATCGCTGGCGACGACCGGCAGCGCCATGCTCATATAGGGCAAAAGCTTGCCGCTGCCTTCGGTGGATGAAAGCTTGGGGGCGACGGCCAGATCGCCTAGCGCCAGATAATCGGGGGCGCGGCTGTAGGCGATGCCGCCGGTGAAGCGCACTCGTTCGCTCAGCCCCATATCGTGGGCGCGTCGCCGGTATCCCTCGACGCCGGGAAAGCCCATGATCAAGAATTGAGCGGGATGCGAAGCCAGGGCGGGGTGGGCGATGGCTTCCAACAGCAGGTCGGTGCCTTGATAGGGCGCGAGCAGGCCGAGGTAGACTACCACAGGCCGGGCTGGATCGATGCCCAGGCGACGGGCGAGAGCGGCGTTGCGGCGGCGAGGCGAGAAAATGTCGGGGTCGATGCTGTCTGGAACCGGATGAATCAGGTGGCCGGGTATACGTTGGCGGCGGAGAAGCTCGGCCGCGCGTTGTGAGGAGGGGAAAATCGCCGAGGGCTGGCGATCAATCCAGCGTTCGAGTTTGGACAGAGGGCGGCGAAATCGAGACTGTGCGGAGATGAAATGGTGGTCGAGCATCTCTGAAGTCAGGGAGCCTTGATAATCGAACGTGAGCGGAACCCGAAACAGCCTGGAGAGGAATTGGCCGATGAGAGCGCCTTCGTGCAGGTAGGCATGAATGATCTGCGGGCGAAAGCGCAAAGCAGCGATAAGGGCGGTGGGCGCAAGCGCGGCGTCCAGCAGGATTTTGCGCCGGGACGATCCCACCGGCATGGTGCGAACAAAGGGGATGGGCGGACGCACGCTGCGCAGACCCTCGATATCCCGGCCTGCTGGATAAGTCGCCAGGCAGATATCATGCCCCGCCGCCTGTAACGCCTGAAGCTGGCCTCTGATGCGGATATGGCAGCCGTAGTCGCGGTAAAAAGCTGTGGGTGCAATGGCAAGCAATCGCATGGGGATGGTTCGAGGTGTAGACAAAGAAACCGCCCGGAGCTCGGGCGGTTGCGGCAGACGAGAGAAGCGTGAGGAACTAAAGCGGTTCCGCCAACAACTTGTCGTAGATGTCGCTGAGTTCCTCTTCCGAGTAATAGTGGATGACAATGCGCCCGCCTTTGCGGGAGCGAAACAGATTCACCTTCGTGCCCAGATGCTGGCGCAGCCGCGTTTCCAGCGCCGAATGTTCGGGGTCATTGGGCTGTTCGTCGATCTCAGGCTCCGGCTCGGCCACCGGGGTGTTGAGCCGCCGCACCAGTTCCTCGGTTTGCCGCACCGACAATCCCCGGTTGATCACGATCTTGGTCGTTTCGATCATGCGCTGATCATCGTTGAGGCCGAGGATGGCGCGGGCATGGCCTTCGCGAATCTGCCCTTCGATCAATGCTCCCTTCACCGGATTCGGCAGGCGCAACAGCCGCACGATATTGGCTACGGCCGTCCGGCTCTTGCCCACACGGTCGGCAACCTGCTCCTGCGTCAGGCCGAACTCCTCCATCAGGGTCTGATACGCCACGGCTTCTTCCAACGGATTCAGGTCCGACCGCTGGATATTCTCGACCAGCGCCAGTTCCAGCATATCCTGCGGACTGGCTTCTTTGATGACGACCGGCACCTCGTCCAGCCCGGCCAGCCGGGATGCCCGCCAACGCCGTTCACCGGCAATGATGGCATAGGGGGTGGGGTCTGACGGCAGGGCGGCCGTCACCACGATGGGTTGGATCAACCCGTGCTCCTGGATGGATGCGGCCAGTTCAGCCAACGCTTCCGGCGCAATGACCTGGCGCGGCTGGCGCGGGTTGGGGCCTATGTCGTCAATGGACAGCATCCGCAACCCCTGCGGCGTTTCTTCGACCTCCACCGCTTCATCAACAGGCGTGGTGGGAATGATGCTGCTCAGTCCTCTGCCAAGTCCGCGTCGACTCATGTCAACACCCCTTCTGGTTGTTCGGCGCCATTGCGCGCCATGAGTTCAGCAGCCAAAGCCTGATAGGCCATCGCTCCCGCCGAATTGGGAGCGTAGGTGGCAACCGGCTCGCCAAAGCTTGGCGCTTCGCCCAGGCGGATATTGCGCGGCACCATCGTCTGGAAAACCCGATCGCCAAAGTAGGAACGGACTTCCTCTTCCACCTGAGCGCTGAGGTTTACACGGCTGTCGTGCATGGTCAGCAACAGCCCGGCAATCGTCAGCCGGGGATTGAGCGCTTTTTGCACGCGTTCCACGGTGTTCATCAACTGGCCCAGTCCTTCCATCGCCAGATACTCGCATTGCACCGGTACGATCGCCCCATCGGATGCGGCCGCCAGGGCGTTGACTGTAATCAGGCCGAGGCTGGGCGGGCTATCGATCAGGATGTAATCGTAGCGATGGAGTGTCGGCGTCAGTGCATCGCGCAAAAGATAGCTGCGGCGGAAAGGATCGCTGATCGCCTCAACGGCCTCGGTCTCCAGCGCGGCCAATGCGTGCGAGCTGGGAGCCAGATCGAGTCGCATCCGGTTCGTCAACGTAATCACGTCGGCCAGATTCGTCTCGCCCACAAGGACATCATAAAGCGAGCGGGGGAGTTGGCTGGCAACCAGGCCCAGGCTGCTGGTGGCATTGGCCTGCGGGTCGATATCGACGATCAGGACTCGTTGGCCGGCGGCTGCCAGATACGCGCCCAGATTCACGGCTGTCGTCGTTTTACCCACTCCGCCTTTTTGGTTGGCGATGGCATAAATGTAGGTCATGGTTCAGATCGGATGGGCGTTGATATAGGTCTCGACCAGGTCGCGGTTGGGGATGGCTGCCAATCCTGCTCCTTCAATCGAGAAGCTGGCAGCGACATTGGCAAAATAGGCGGAGCGAATGACGTCGCCGCTATCGTGGAAGTGCACCAAAAAGGCGGCGGCAAAGACATCTCCGGCGCCGGTGGGGTCGACTTCGTTTGAAACTCGCGGCGGGATCGGAGTTGGATTTCCCCTCTCAAAGACGACGCAACCGTCAGCGGACTCAGTCATGATCACAATGGGGACGCTTTGCAGGGCATTTTCCAGGATGCGCTCATCGCCGCCGAGGTCTGCTGCGGACATGATCAGTACATCCAGATGGGGGAGAATGCGGCCGGCGCTGTACCAGGGCACGGGCCTCACCCGACCTTTGGCGTCCCACTCGCGCATCCATCCCTGAGGCGTCGCCGCAATCAGCCCGTTTGCCAGCGTAGCGACGGCGGGATCCACTTCCTGCACCAGCGGCGCCAGCAGCGTCACGTCGGCGCCGTTCAATTTCTGCGGCCAGTCAGCCGCGAAGATCGGCTCAGCCACGGCTCGCACATATTGTGTGCGCACGCCCTTCTCGTAAAGATTCTGAAAGGTTGTCGTATAGGCCGAAGGGATATTGATCAACTCGATCTCATGCAGCGCCGGATGAGCGGCATCTTCGACCTGAGATCGAGTCACAATCGTTACCTGCGCTCCCATCCTTTGCGCCGTAACAGCCGCATAACTCACAGTGCCGCCCAAAGCATAGCCGGTGGGCGTAATATCACGCGTTATGTGGCCGACGATAACAAAATGCACGATCGCACACTCATTGGGGAACGGTAAGAGAGAGGCGTGGTGATTGTAGCATAGCCGCTTCTGTGCAAACAAAGGACGTTCGTAAGCGCGTTCCCCTCACCAAAAAAGGCCTGCCGTTGGCAGACCTTTTTCTTTCGTGAGTTCGGAATGGGTTAGAAGTTCTTGCGGAAGACCACAGAGAAGGAGTTATGGAAGAGGGTGTTGCCGCCCCCGCCTTGATCGCATTCCGCTTCATCGGTAAAGCCGCTGTGCAGCGCTGTGGCGAAGTCGGTGCTGGCCGGCGTCGAGCCATCGTTGGAGATGAAGACCATGTACTGGCCGAATTTATACATGGCGAAATCGGTGCGGCCATCTTCTTTGCCCATCAGCCAGGAATCTTTGGCTTCCGTAACCCGGCGGTCGACGATCTCGCCCGAACCGTTGACCGCCTGGACGATGCTGACGCCGTTGACGCCAAGCCCGTTGGCATCGACGATGCGGACATAGATGTCATGTTTGCCGCGATTTTCGCATGGGTTCAACCGCCGTACTTCGATCAGACTATACTGAACTGCAGGGGCTGGTGTGTCCGTAGGCTCTGCTGCCGCCACCACTCTTGCTACAGGTCGAGGCGTGGCGGTGGGCGGCGGCGTATCCGTGGGGGTCACTGTGGGCGTGTCGGTCGGGGTCGGGGTGGGCGTGTCGGTTGGAGTGGGCGTGGTCGTGGGCGTGTCGGTCGGGAGAGGCGTCTCGGTGGGCGGCGGCGTATAGGTCGGGGTCGCCGCAGCGCCGTTGTCGTTGACCGGAGCCGCTTTCGCTGCCAGGGCTGCATCGGCTACGACCGGAACCGGCGTCTCTTCACCGCCGGCGGCAAATGCGATAGCCGGAGCCAAACTGTCACTGACCGAAGCCAGGGCAATCACAGGGCCTTCTTCAGCCGAAGGCATGACATCCGATGTCTGTAGCGCTTTGACCATCGTTGCCGGCAATGAGATGGCGATCAGGAAGACCGCCAACAGCAGGAGCAAAACCAGGCGTAATTTCGCGCCATTCGATAAGCCGCCATACCACATCACGACAGCATCAACCGGCCCGCGCTTCTTCTTGACTACGGGCACCGCCTTGCGTTTGGGCGTTGCCGCCGCTACGGCCATAGCCGCTGCCGGGATCGCCGCAGGCACGACTGACCGCTCTTGCGCGGCAGGGACTGGAGCCGGAGTCGCGGCGACCGGTGCGGCGGGCGCGCTGCGCAACTGCGTGCGGGCAGCGAGGGCGCGGCTGAGGTTCAATCCGAGCACCGGATATTTCAGCATCAGGGCTTCGAAATCGTCACGGGTCAGCGCCCAACATTCGACTTCGGTGACCGCCACCGCGGTCACACGATGGGCGTCCCCGGTCAGCAAGGAAGCCTCACCGAAGAACTCGCCATCGCCCAGTTCCGCCGATTCTTCCTTGGCATTCGCCAGACGCACCAAACCGGATTCGATCAGGTAGATGCGGTCGCCGGTATCACCTTCGTTGTAGACCACTTCACCGGCCCGATAACGCGCAGGAATAAGCTGGTCGGCGACGTAGCTGAGTTGATCGGCGGTGAGTCCGCTGAAGAGCATCAATCGCCGCAGGTGTTTTTCACCGAAGGTATCGCCGGATTGGCCCAAACGTTCGCTCAGCGTGCGGGTGAGCGCCTGGCCAAGCGCAGGATAGGTTGTGACCAGGTCTTCGAAATCACTGCGGTAGAGCACCCAGAGATTGGCGTCATCGACTGCGCGGGCGCCGGTGGTGCGGCTTTTGCCGGTGAGCAATGCCATTTCGCCGAAGAAGCCGCCAGCACTGAGCCGAGCGAGCACTTCGCCACGGCGGCTGGCGCTGCTGACGATCTCAATGCGCCCGCTGTCGATCAAATAGAGGGCGTCGCCAGGGCTGGCTTCTTTGTAGACGATTTCGCCAGCCGGAGCGTGTTGCAAGAGCAATTTGGCTGCCGCAGCTTTGAGGATTTCATCATCCAGGGTGCTGAAGATCGGCAGCGCTCGCAACCGTTCGATAGCCAGGGCCTCATCGGCATCGTCCAGCGGCGCTCGTAGTCCCCGGCTGAGCCGGGCCAGGATTTCGGAATCGACTTCGGTCAATTCCGTCAGACTTTCGTGCGATAGCGTCCAGGTCAGGGTTTGCGTTTGGGCCAGGGCGGATTCGGCGTAGGGCTTTTCGGTGAGCAGGGCCATCAGGCCGAGGATTTCACCAGCAGCGACGTCAACGATTGCGCCGTCGCGTTCGACGCTGACTTGTCCGCTTTCGATCACATGCAGGCGTTCGGGGGCGTCGCCAGCCCGGAAAATGGCTCGACCTGGGCGGAAAGTCTCCAGGTCGAGGCGGGAGGCGATCTGTTCGAGGTCGTCGGGGGTCAGCGCTTCGAAACCGCTGGCGGAGCGTAAACGCTCATCCACCAAATATCGCTGAATCTGCACCAAGCGGGAGCCAAAGCTGATCGACAGCTTGACGCCGATGCCCGGATTATCGTGGACGATTTGTTCCAGATCACGCCGCGAGAGCGCCCACACATCGGTTTCGCCCGTCGCCACAGCGCTAACGCTGCGCCTGCGCCCCAAGAATACGTCGGATTCGCCAAACACGGCCCCTGCGCCCAGAGTCGCCAGGGTGACCGGCCCGTAATTGAGCCGGACGCCGCCATGTTCAACTAGAAATAGCGCCTCGCTGGCTGAGTCTTCGCTGATGATGACTTCACTGGCGGCAAAATGCTGCAAGTGAAGTCTTTCGGCGACGCTCGCTCGCTCTTCATCGGTCAGGTCTGCGAAGAGGGAGGCGCGCTTGAGTAAGTCGGTAGACACGTTGGTGTTGGTCCTCCAGGGTTTTGACTCCAGTACCTGAGCAAAGTTGTTCAGGTGCTGGTCGCCAGGATAGGAAAACCCTACGGGACAGGGCTTCCGAAGGGCAACGGCGCTAGCTTAACGCACATTGCCGAAAATTAACAAACTGCAAAGTGGGTGACAGCGAACATTGCAAGAATGAAATCGAGGCGAAATTGCTGTGCAACTGGGTCGAAATCTTTGCGAGGTTTCGTCGCCACGTTCTGCTCGGATTCCGATTTCATCTCAGTTTGTGCGCTGAAAGGTGATTTCGTACACGTAATGCGAGTTCGGGAAGTAGGCGAAATCGCGCGCCTGCCAGCCAGCGCGACAGCTATCTACATCGGGATAGGGCTTGCATCCGCAATAGCCCGCCGCCTGGAATAATTCCCACGGCGGCAGATTCGAGGGCATGCCGGGCGAGCGCGGGCTGATCGCATTGTTGCCGTCGTCCACGACCTGCAATTCCGCCCCGCCATCCTGCCAGATCAAGACCTCGGCCCGACCCTGTCCCTTGCCCTGAGCGCCGGTGACGAAGACCTGCTGCGTCCACACATCCTGCACTCTGACGCCGTCGATCGGGTTCCCCGCGGCGTCCATCACCGTCACCCACACATAATGATCGCCGCCAGCGCAACTTTGGGAAGCCTCGCCGGGGCCGCGCAGCCGCACGTTGGTGATGGTATAGGGCGTGGTTGATTTTGGCGCTGGCGTGGCCGTGGGCGGGGCGGCGGCCACGGGCGGTCGGGTTATCGCGGGCGGCGGGGTGGGGATGTTGCTGGCGACGGCAATGCCGCCGGTGTCGCCGATGGTGGTGACGATCTCGACCAGCACCCAGCCTAATGTCCCATCCGTCAATTCGATCTGCCACCAGGAACCATCGCTGGTTCGACCAACGATGGGCGCGGCTTCACCTGCACCCAACCCGCCCGCAACGCCAAATCCGACGCCGGGACCGCTGCGCACATTGACGGGGCTTTCCGATATGACGGATGGCGCCAGTTCGGGCGTGGGTGTGGGCGGCTCGGAAGTGGGTGAAGGCGTCGGGCTGGGCGGTTCGGGCGTCGCCGTCGGTTCAATCGGAGTGGAAGTTGGCGTGGCGGTCGGCAATGGCGTGGATGTGGACATCGGCGTGGCTGTCGCCAAATAGCTGGTGAGCGAGTTGTTCCTCACCCCCAGCGCGTTCGCCAAAACCGCCAGCGCCCTGATGGTCTGGGGATTATCGCCACGGGCAATCTGGCTTTCGGCCACGCTGGCCACGTATTGCCCGGCATTCGGCGTGCGCAACTCCGCCAACTGGCGGCGCGCCTCTTCCAAATCATTCGTCTGGGAATAGGCCAGGGCGATCAGCGTCACGTATTCATCCTGCTGATCGACGTTCAGGTCGCTCACCGCGGCGGACATCAATTCCGGAACCAATTGGGAGCCGACGATGAAGCCGATCATCAATCCTGCGAAGATGCTGACGATGGCGATAAGCCAGGTTCGGTCGAATTGTCGTTTCATGTTTCGGTCAACAAAAAACCCTCAGCCGGCGCCAGGGAATGCCAAGCGCGGTGAGGGTTTAATGATTGGGTTTAGTAATTTCGCTGGAAGGTGGCGGACCAGGTGTAGTGGCCGTAACAGCCGGGCAGAGACACGAAGCGGGCGCAATCTGCGTCATTCTGACAGAAACGCGCCCCGATCAATTCGCCGTAGGAGATAGCTCGCGGGTCGGTCGGCGCTTCAGCCGAGTCGCTGGAGGCGTCGCTGCCGTTGACATCCCGCTTGACCCGGACGCCATTGCCGGGCGGGTAGAGGATGAATTCAGCCATGCCGGGGCCTTTTTCGCCGCTGACGTGCTCTTCGTTATTGTAGATGCTGCCAATGGTGACGCCATTGAGCGGGGCGCCGCTCGCATCCAATATTTTGATCTGAAGTTCGTGTTTTTCGCCGCAGTTCACGGATGTGCCTGCCAGATGTCCGCCGGTCTCTTCTACTGTCCACAGTCGCCGTTCCACCAGGCGGAAGGCGGGGCCAGCGGGAGCGGGCGGGTTCGTAGGGGCGGCGGTGGGCCGCGGCGCAGTCGTTGGCGCGGGCGGCGGGGTGGGGATATTGGCAGCGATGGCGATGCCGTCCGTGTTCCCGCTCGTCGAGACAATCTCGGCCAACACCCAGCCTTCCGTGCCATCCGCCAGTTCGATCTGCCACCAGGAGCTATCGTTTGTGCGACCCAGGATAGGCGCTCGCTCGCCTCCCGTCAGGCTGC
Organism: Caldilineales bacterium; assembly: GCA_024102915.1. Taxonomy (GTDB): domain Bacteria; phylum Chloroflexota; class Anaerolineae; order J102; family J102; genus JAGFJG01. Next base: position 100,531 of record JAGFJG010000157.1, on the reverse strand, counting down.
CCACAACGGCAAATCCGGTTCCTGGCCCGCCACGGACATTGATGGGGCTGTCGGCAATGACGGCCGGCCCCGATTCAGGCGTGGCAGTGGATGGCTCAGGGGTCGGGGTGGACGTTTCAGGTTCGGGCGTGGATGTGGGCGGTTCCGACGTCGGCGTAGGGTCGGCTGCGGTGGCCGTCGGCCATGATTCCATGGTCGGCGTGGGCGGAACCAGTGTGGGCGTGGGAAGCGGCGTGGCCGTCAGCAGATAGGCCGTGAGCGTGGCATTTTGTACGCCCAGGGCGACCGCCAGTTGGGCTAATGCCCCAATCGTCCTGGCATCGCCGCCGCCGGCGATGGTTCGCTCGGTGACGCTGGCGACGAACTGGCCCGAATTGGGCGCTTCGAGGCTGGCGAGCTGGCGCTCGGCCTGGCCAACGTCCTGCGTCTGGGCATAGCCCAATGCCACCAGCTTGACGAATTCGTCCTGCTGCTCAGCGCTCAGTTCGCTGATGCTGGCATTTGAAAGTCCGGGAATGAATTGATATCCGACCCAAAGTCCCAGAAGAAAACCGGCCAGGATGCCGGCAACTGCGAGGAGCCAGACCCGGTTGCGACGTCGTTTCATGATGGAAATTACCTTGATACTGGGATTTTCGCGCTTGTTTCGAGCATGCAAAACGACTGAAACAATGGCGAATTGTCGTCATTCTGGCGTTTTCGTCAGCAATCAACCAATCGAAGACGAAAAAAAGGGGAAAGGCGCAATAGTGATGTATCTATTGCAGCTTTTCCCTCTGGCGCACTTCGTGAGTTGTTGCTATAATTCGCGGCAGAAATTCGACTGCGCTAGGCTGTCTAGCGGCTGTATCGTGATGCCGAAGGTGGGACTTGAACCCACATGGAGCTAATCTCCAACGGTGTTTGAGACCGTCGCGTCTGCCTATTCCGCCACTTCGGCATAGCTGCGAGTATAGCCAACGCATCATAGCTCGTCAAGTCAAACACCAGTCATTTCATTCTATTCTCCTATGCAGTTACCCGGCAGCCCACCGCTTGCGCCGTCGTTTGTGGGTGGGATCAGTTATTTGTCGGTGAACTTTCATCTCTTGATGCAATTTCACCGCACAGATTATCGGCGAGAAATCGCATAAAATGGATGACTCACGTCTGATCGAGGCCGCCCGCAAAGGCGACCTGCCAGCATTCAATCAACTGGTGCTGCAATATCAAAGCCTGGCCTACAACGTCGCCTATCGCATCGTAGGGGATGGCGAGGCCGCGTCGGACGTGACGCAAGATTCCTTCATCAAGGCTTACAAGGCGCTGGACAGCTTTCGCGGCGATTCGTTCCGCCCCTGGCTGTTGCGCATCGTGACCAACACTTGTTATGACTATTTGCGGGCGCGCAAACGCAAACCGACCGATAATATCGATGATGTACTTGTCGATCCGGAGCACAGTTGGCGATTGGTCGAATCGGGCGAGCGACCTGACGAAGCGGCGGAGCGGGCCGAACTGAACAAGCTGCTGCAATGGGCGATAGGCCAACTGCCCGATGATCAGCGTGCCGTGGTTGTGCTCACCGATGTCCAGGGCTTTTCCTATGAAGAAACGGCTGAGGCGATGGGCATTGCTTTGGGCACTGTCAAATCGCGATTGAGCCGCGCCCGAACCAGGCTGCGCGACTTACTGCAACAACACCAGGAACTTTTGCCGCCCACCTACCGTCTTAAGAGCGAGTCTCTCCCCTAAGCAGAGCATACAAGTGACAGTCACTTCGCAAGTGACTGACAACTCCTCACTCAAACCCATCCTTCCCATTTCATTATCATTCTCATGTCCTCTCTCCCCAATCCCATCAGCGACGATCTGCTGTCAGCCTACATCGACGGGCAACTGACAGCGGATGAACGCGTGCGGATTGAGCAAGCTCTGACCGCTGATGCCAGCGCCCAGCAGCGCATGACGACGCTGAAATACACCGTCGATCTGTTCAAACAGGCGCCCAGCCTGACCCTGCCTCACGCCTTCGTCCTGTCCGAACAGGATGTGCTGGTTTCTGGGGGGCGCGTACGCGGCGTGAAAGGCCCCAGCTTCTGGCAACGGCTTTTGGGGCCCCTGAACAAGATCATGCCCCTGGCGACGGCGGCAGTGGCGGTTGTCCTGTTACTCACATTCGCCCTTCCCTACCTCTCCGGGCAGCAATCGGCTCCAGCCGCCGAGTCGGCAACATTCGACATAGCAGCCGCGCCGCTTGCCCCTGCCGCCGAGACGATGATTGTGGAAAGCGAGCAGCCCGTTGCCGAGAGCGCCATGGAGGAGGAAGCCTCCGCGGTGGCAATGGCCATGGAAAGTGGTGAGGTGATCACCGAAGCGCCCTCGGCAGAGCGAATCATCGAAGATAGTGCAGCCGCCGAGCAGATCGAAGAACCGCGCCTGTTTAGTCAGGCAGGCGGGGCTGCGACAGCCGAGGAGGAGGAGCCAGTAGCGGCCAAGCAGATGGAGGAACCGTCCGACGCTGCCGCCGAAGTCGCTCTGGTCGCAAGCGAGCCCGCGCAAGCGGATCAAGCCGCCGCCATGCCGCCAGCGCAAGAGACGCCCGCGACAACGACTCGTGTGCAACCGTTGCAGATCGGTCTGGTCGTCCTGTTCGCGGGGATGTTGGCGGCGACTGTGTGGTTGCGGAAACGGGTGAGCGTCTGAACAAGGGCTGATCAATCGCAGGTAGGGAAACGATTGAATTAGGCGAAGAAGACGACGCGCAAATCGAATAAGTTTTGCCTGGCACTAATCGCCGTGCTACCATGAATTCGCGTCACGCCAATTGAACTCTTACGGATGACCCGACCGCCTGAATCGTATTCCACGTCATCGAACGTTATTCATTTCATGCAGAATCCCCGCAGCCTACAGTCTTCTCCTGCCCGTCCGCGCGTCTGGGTGCTCGGCCTCGATGGCGTGCCCTGGACATTGCTTCAGCCCTGGATCGACCAGGGCCATTTACCGGCGCTGGCAGGATTGCAGGCGGGCGGCGCCTGGGGTGAACTGCAATCAACCCTGCAATTCCTGACGGCGGTCGCCTGGTCCAGCTTTATCACCGGCATGAATCCGGGCAAACATGGCGTCTTCGATTTCGCCCGGCGGATTCCGGGCAGCTACGATCAGGAATTGACGAACGCCTCGTTGCGCAGCGGGCGCAGCCTGTGGCGGGTACTTTCGGATGCGGGGAGGCGGGTGGGTGTGGTCAACGTGCCGATGACCTTTCCGCCGGAAGCGGTCAATGGATTTCTGATCTCCGGTCTCGATACGCCCGGCCTGGATTCCGCCTATACATACCCCGCCAGTCTTAAACCGGAGGTCAATGACGTCCATTTTATTGCAGTATCCACCATTGGAAAATCCCACCAGGATTATCTGGCCGAGACCCTGATCGGAGTCGACAAACGATTCGAATTACTGCATCGCACGATCGAACGCGAACCGCTGGATTTCTATATGTGGGTGGAAATGGAAACCGATGCCATCCAACATTGCTCCTGGCGGCTGATGGACGATCCAGACCAACCTAATCACGACGCCATCCTTCAAGTTTATAAACACATCGATTTCCATCTGCAAAAAGTCATCGCCAACCTGCCCCAGGATGTAACCCTGGTCGTGATGTCGGATCATGGCGCCGGGCCGATCGTCAAGACCGTTTATCTTGATCGCTGGCTGGCGCAACGAGGTTGGCTGCATTTGCGACAGGGTGAGGAATTGAGTCTTGCCGACCGCGGTCGGCATGCGGCGCGCATCGGCGTCAAAAAATCCATGCATCTGGCGCAACGTTTCCTGCCGGTTGGCGTCAAGGGCTATTTGAAGCGATATACCGGCGCTCACGCCGCGGTCGAATCCTTTATCGACAAGGCCGATATCGATTGGTCAAGGACCAAAGCGTACTCCACCGGCAATCTGGGCAACATCAATCTCAATATCATCGGTCGCGACCCGGAAGGCGTGATCAGGCCCGATGAAGTGGAAAGTGTGATCGCTGAGATCACCGCCGCCCTGCTGGAATTGCGTAACCCGGACACCGGAGAACTTATGGTGGCCGAAGTCCTGCGACGCGAGCAGATTTATACCGGCGACCTCGTCGATCTCGCGCCGGACCTGCTGATCCGGTGGACAGATGACAAGTATCTGGCGACAAAGGATTATGAGGGCAAGCCCAATGGTCCCATATTCGGCACGAAGCAGAAATTCGGTCGTCATGGCGCCGCTTACGCCCTGGATCAGACCGGCACGCACATCATGGAAGGCTTTTGTATTTTCTATGGTTATGGGGTGGAACCGCAGGCGTGCTTGCAGGATGCCAGGCTGATCGACCTGGCTCCCACCATCCTCCATCTTCAGGATGTCCCCATTCCCCGCTCGATGGATGGCCGGGTTTTACTCGAAGCGCTGACTCCCGAATTCGCCCGCAAACCAGTGCGCTACGAAGATCAACTGCTCGACATCGACGATGGTCCGGGGATGGAGTTGAGCGATGAAGAGGAGGAGGAAATCCGGGCGCGGCTGCAAGGATTGGGCTATGTAGCCTGAATCTTTCCTATGAATTCCGGCGTCAGTCAGCAAAACCCCACGAACGAGTCGCAGGTTCCCTGTGATATCTCGGTCATTTGCGTCAACTGGAATGCCTTGAGTTTTCTGCCGGCGGCTCTCGAATCATTGTTCGCAGCGCAGGGCGATATGGTTGTGGAAGTCTGGGTGGTGGACAATGCGTCAACCGATGGTTCCGTAGCCTGGCTGCGCCGCCATTATCCCCAGGTTCATGTTCTGGCCAACACCGAAAACCGGGGTTTTGCTGCCGCCAACAATCAGGGCATCACCCGTGCGCGCGGCCGATATTTGCTATTACTGAACCCGGACACCGAGTTGCCGACGACGGCCTTGCAGCGCATGTGGGAATTTATGGAACAGCATCCGCAGGTCGGCGCAATGGGGCCGCGCCTGTTGGGCGTGCGGGGGAAGATACAGGGCGGTGCGGCCGGTTATGATCCCGGCCCGGCCACAATATTCAACTATGCCACCTTCCTCTACCGGCTCTTTCCCCGGCGATTGCGCGGTCTCTGGCTGCCGCAATCAACCTACTTGAAAACGGACCCGATCTCGGTTGATTGGATTTCCGGCGCGTGTATGATGGTGCGGGCAAGCGCCGCCGCCACCGTCGGGCCATTGGACGAGAGTTACTTCATGTATTCGGAGGATGCGGAATGGTGTCGGCGCATGCGTGCGCGCGGCTTTGAGATTGTTTGTCATCCGGGCATCTCGGTCGTCCATCACATCGGCGGCAGTTCGCGGCAACTTGGGCCGGACTTCTATGCGCATAATGTCGATTCGCTCGATTGGGATCTTCGTCGCCGTTATTCCGGGCCGACCGTTGCGTTCATGCATCTGATAGGCGCTTTCGGCTTCCTCCTGCGCTATCTCCTCTACGAAGCGCAATGGCTACGCTGGCGCAACCCTGCATTCGCCGAACTGCGTGATCTGTGGGCGGCCTGCCTGCGCACCAGCCTGAAGCGCGTGTTCGGTGCGGCGGTCGATGCGGAACCGCAACGATTTGCGGAAGCGCAGGCGAAGGCCAACGTGATCGCATCCTGACCGATCTCTGGGACCGGAGGAATGAAAATATTTGCCCGGATAATCCGAAAACGGGACACGGAGAACGCTGAGAGACACGGAGACCATCGAGTTCATGCTATCCTCACTTCCTCCTATTCTCTGTGCTCTCCGTGTAATATTCTGGCTTACCCAGGTCGGGATTGTTGCACCAGCCTATGTCGAACACGCGCGTAGTCGCTCGCAACACCGTCTTCCTCAGCATCGCCCAGGGTCTGCGGGTGCTCTTGGGATTGGTGTTGGTGTTGTTCATCGCCAACCGCTTTGGCGTAGTGTGGCAGGGGAAATTCAGCATCCTCCTGGCTTTTCTCAATATCTTTCAGGTTTTGGCTTCATTCGGCCTGCCCCGGCTGATCACGCGCGAAGTCGCCCGCGACTACGGCAGCAGTAACAACTATTTCTGGAATGGCCTGGGCGCTCAGGGCATCTCCACCGTCTTTGTGATGGCGGCGATGGTTGTGGTTGTAGCCGTTATGCCATACCCGAATGACACCAAAGAGATGCTATGGTTGGCGGTTTTGGCGCTCCCTATATTCACGATTTATTCGGTGGCGGCGGCGCTATTGCGGGCATTCGAACGCATGGAATTCCTCGTCATCGCCGAGTTGCTCAGTTCGGCGGCGCAACTGATTGTGGCCGTCGCCTTGCTCAGCTTCGGGGGCACGGTGATGGCGCTGGCCGTCATCCGCATTGCCGGATTAGGTTTGGCGGCGCTGGTCGTTCTCGTTGCGGTCATCGTCCTGCGTATGCTGGGCCGACCCAGCTTCAATTTGACCGGAGTCAAGGAGCTTTTGCGCGCCTCGGCTGACTTCTTTGGGCTGGCCGGTTTCGATGCACTTCTGCAGCGGATGGACGTCTTGATTCTGTCGGTGGTGGTCGGTGAAGCGGCAACCGGCATCTATGATGCGGCTTTTCAGGTGGTGAAGGTGTTCATGGTCTTGATTCTGTCATTCACCGATGCCATGTACCCGGCGGTATCACGGTTATTCGTACAGGCGCGGGAGCGCTTCGCAACCGCCACTGCCAAATCTATCCAGTACGGCATGATCGTGCTTCTGCCCCTGGCTGCCGGCCTCACCGTCCTCGCCCCCGACATCATCAGTTTTCTCTATCGGCGTCCTGCCTATGCCGCTTCAGCGAATGTGCTGGCCGTGCTATCCTGGGCGCTTCTACCCTACTTCGTGCAAATCTCCCTCACCCGGACGCTGTTGGCCGGAAATCGGTCTCGCCCCGCCTTCTGGGTTACGGCGGTCATGGTGATAGTCGGCGCGGCGCTGCTGGCTGCGATGTCTTATCTGTGGGGGCCGACGGGCACGGCCTGGGGTCTGACCCTCATTTACCTGGGCGGCTCTATCCTGGCCTGGCGAGCGGCCAACGGCTGGCGCATCACGTTCGGCGCATCCTGTCTGGTCAAACCAGCCCTGGCGACAGCGCTCATGGCGGCGGGGCTTTACTTCCTGCCGGGGCTGCCTGTGTGGTTGGCGGGTGCAGTTGGCATGCTGGCGTACGGCCTGCTGGCTTTTGGGCTGGGCGTATTCGACAGGGATGATGTACGCATTTTGCAATCGCTTGTGAGCAAGTGAACCGGCGCGATGGCATCATCCTCTCGACCGCTTGCCATCGTCAACTGCGAAGTCTTTACGCCTGGTTCGCATATCCCTCAGGGGGTCGTCCTGATCGAGGGCGGGATCATCCGCGCGGTGGGGATAGGCACGGACATCGCTCTCCCTCCTGATGCGCGTCTGATCGATGGGGAGGGGGGCAGGATTACTCCCGGACTGATCGACCTCGTAAGGGCAGCCTCATCCGATGACCAGCCTGAAACGAGGGGCGTCACCAGCTATTTGCGGGCGCTGGCGGTTGTGGGCGAAGCGGGACTGAACGATGTGCGGGAGGCCGCTGCCGAGATCAGACATGATTCGTCTGTCCGCCATCTGGGATTGCATCTTCTCGGCCCCTGGTTGCCAGGCTTCGGCCAACCCCCGCACTGGCGAGATATGTGGGCTGCAGCGGACGGCGCTATCGCCATGATCACGCTCTCGGCTCGGCTGGCGGGCGAAACGATGTTGCGCGAACTGGCCGCTGCCGGGGTCAGGCTGATCGCCGTCGATGATGACCTGAGTCAGATACCTTCATCCCTCTCCGCCTTGCGGCCCAGGCGAGTTCTCACCCGCCAACAGCATCTCCCCCTTTTGATGACTTTACAGGACGAACCGGACAGCCTGATCACAAACTGGCAATTGGTTGAATCAGTGAAACACATTTTGACCGGAACTCTGACGCAGCCGTTGGGCATTGGATCGCTGGCGGAGTTATCCGCCATCACCGGAGCTGATTTCAGTTCAGCCCTCGCCAGCGCCACTCAAAACCCCGCCGACCTGCTCGGCCTGCCGCAGGGTCGCATTGCCCCCGGCGCGCCCGCCGACCTGTTGTGCTGGACCCGATTCGGCGACCTGGCCTGGACGATGGTAAACGGCAAGGTGCGTTTCCCTGCGCCGCCGCTTGAGCCCATTCGGCCTCGCCTAGTTCCGCGCACGCAAACAGGCGATGGCTATATCTATTCGATGAGAGAAGCGAAGATTGCCTCGCGCCGCGCCGCCGCCGAGATCACCGCTTTCTTGCAGTCGCAGCCTGGCCACGTGGAAGTGGCGAATGTGGAAGAGGACGCAGAGTATCAAGCCAAAGACATCGACCTGATCTGGCGATTCGCCGATGCCCGCGGCAGAACCGTCGAGACCGCCATCGAGATCAAGGGCGACACCTGGGCCAACACCCCGAACTTCTTCTTCGAGACGATCAGCAACAAAAACAAGGGCACGCCCGGCTGTTTTCTGCACACCGAGGCCGACTGGTATTTCTATTATTTCATCGCCACGCGCACGTTGTATTGCCTGCCCATGACGGCCACCCGCGCCTGGTTCGTGGAAAACCTGGAATCATTTCGGGAGGTCGAGACCAGCACCAGGGTAGGGCGAGGGCATTACAAAACCGTGGGCCGGCTCGTCCCCATCGCAGATGTGATGGCGGCCGTCCCGCGGGCGCGGAAGGTGATGGTTGATGGGGTGGCGGAGTAGTTGAGTGGTGAAGTGATGAAGTAAATCGTGGTCAGATTTCATCCATCACATGCCACGTCTTTACACCTTACGCATCCGCCAGCGCCCGCTCCAGATCGGCGATCAAATCATCGGTATCCTCGATGCCGATGGCGAAACGCACCAGCTCGTCGCGGATGCCGAGGGCCAGACGATCTTCCGGGGTCAGATCGTAGTAAGAGATAAGGGCGGGCTGTTCGATCAGGCTGTCCACGCCGCCCAATGATGGCGCCAGGTTATTCCTGTCGCCACTCTTTCAACATCAGTGGCGAAAAAATCCCGTGGCGCGCTTCCTGCGGCGGTAAGCCCTGCGCCAACGCATCCATCATGGCAAAATAGGCCGGTTTCGGGCGATAATCCGGGTCGAAGACGAGCGGTGATTCCTCGGGATAACTGCCGCCGAATGTGTAGTAAACCCAGGACTGGGCATCGCTGACGCCCCACAGTGACAGGCTTTTGCAGGCGGGGGCGTCGCGGCAGACGCTGAGCACCGAGCGATAGATGGCGGCCTGCTCCGCCTGTTTGATCGACAACGGCCAATCCACGTGTCCCGTACGCACGTCCATCTCGGTGATGTGAACTTCCAGGCCTAATTCGGCCAATCGATTGATCACTGCCTTCAAATCGGCGGGTTTAGGCGCCCATTCCAATCCGGTGTGCATTTCCAGCCCGACGCCATGTACGGGCACGCCACGCTCGACCATGCCTTTCGCTAGCTCATAGACGGCGTCGGCTTTCGGGTTCAGGTGCTCGCCGCCCAGGTCGTTGTAGATCAGCACCGCGTCCGGGTCAGCTTCGTGCGCCCAACGGAACGCCAGATCGATATAGTCGGGGCCGATGGTCTGCAACCAGATCGAATCTCGAAGCGAGCCGTTATCATCCACCGCTTCGTTGATCACGTCCCACGCATAGACCCGGCCCCGGTATCTCCCCACCACCGTCTGGATGTGTGAACGCAGGATGTCTTCTGCCTGCCGCCGCGTCCACTGACGCATAAAAACCCAGACGGGAAGCTGACGGCCCCACACCAACACGTGGCCGCGCACGCGCATGTTGTGCGTTTCGGCGAATGCGACGAGTGCATCGGCGGCCTCGAAGTCATAGACGCCTGGCAAGGGGTGAATCGAATCGAACTTCATTTCGTTTTCGGGGATGAGCAGGTCGAACTCGCGTGCCAGAGTTTGCCGATAGCGCTCGTCCTCAGTCAAATACGTATAATCGGCAGCCGCGCCGATATTCAACCCCCACAATTGCGCGGCGTGGCGAAAGCCATCTGGCGGGGCGAGGGCAAGGGTTTGGGACGTCACCAGCGCCAGGGACAGCGCTGCTAGGGCCAACGTCACTATAATCGGCCGGATAACGAGGGTATCTCGGTTGTGTTTCGATCCTGATACGGCAACCGCAAGACGACGAAGAAAGCTCATCGAAATCTGGCGCTTGCTTTGCCGATCCATTTCGATCAACTATGGTTGGCGATCACCCGCTCCAACGCATCGAGACCGCGTTGCAGGGAAGGCATGCTCGGCCCAAAGCTAATGCGGCTGTAATTGCCATAGCGGCCATGCGCGCGTCTTTGCTCGGGATTTACATCGAAAAAGATGCCGGGCACGGTGATGACCTTTTCGGGCAGGCCTTCTTTGAAAAAGGCCAGACCGTCGTTCAAAGGCTCCGGCAGTTGGGCGAGATTGGCCCACACATAGAATGTGCCGCCCGGCTCCGCATCGGCGAGGATGCCCATTCCGCGCAGGCGTTGCAATGTGTAATCGCGCTTCTGGCGGAAGCAAGCCTGGATCGCCGCCGTTTCCTGATACACGCTTTCCGGTTCCAGCAGGTTCAACACCTGGGCCTGGAAAGGATGGTTGGGGCCGCCGTCGAGAAAGGAACCGGCGCTGGCGATGGCGTTGACCACTTCCTCCGGGGCCAGCGTCCAACTGATGCGCCAGCCGGGATAGCGCCAGTTCTTGGTCAACCCGTCCACAATGATCACCGGATCCGTGTTGACGTCATCCACATAAGCGGCGGCGGAAACCATTTTCGGCGGTTGGCCGCCAGGATAACCGGTGTAGATATAGTGCGAATAGAATTCGTCGAGGATGAGCGAGCATCCCAACTCCCGCGCCATCTGCACCCACAGCCGCAACCGTTCACCCTCGACCAACTGACCGGTGGGATTACAGGGATTGCTGGCTAATAGCGCCTGCAGGCCCCGGCCCTGGATTTCCTTGCGGAGATGAGCCAGGGAAACCTGATAACCCTCCTCGGGATCGAGCAGGATGGGGATGGGGATGAAGGCTTTGAAGACGCTGAGCAATTCCTCGTAGGCGGTGTAGTCGGGCAGGAAATGGCCCATGTTGATATTGCCCAGCGCCGCCGCCAATCGCGTCAGGGCGGCGCGGCCACCGCCGGCGATGCTGACATTTCGCCAGGTGTATTGCGACGCCTTGCCTTTGCGATACACCGTGTTGTAGAGGTCCGCCACTTTCTGGCGCAGCATCTGTTCGCCGGTGATGGGCCCGTATTCCTGGAATAGCGGATCGATGGTGATGTTGTCGATCCGTGGCGGCGCTCCGGGCAATTTGCCGGTTTCCGGCATACCCTGCCCCAGGTTAGACCAGGTCGGATCGCCGTAGGTGAAACCCTGTTGCTCCGCCCGGTGCATGACATAGATGACGCCGGTGCGCGGCACACGGCGGAAACCCGGGATAACTGTTTCGGACATGAATGATTCCTTTGAAGTGGGTAAAATCTGATTATCGGCCAGTGCGGGCGGCGTGTCAATCATTTGACGATTGGCCTGACGTGGCTATACTTGAGACGAAATATCACTGATACAATATCTCAATTCGGAATTATGATGCACCGTTCTTCATCCGTCCTATTTCTAACGACAGGCTTTCTTGTCGTCCTTACGCTCTTTCTGACCGGGTGTTCCTCCGCCCAACCATCGGGCGGAACATCCGTCGCAGGCAGCGAGCAGGCCGATGCCAGCATGACGCTGGCGCTGCCGCAATTGCAGCCGATTGCACTCGCGGGCCATCCCCTGAAAGCGGTGGCGACCACGAGCATCATCGGCGACGTGGCGGCGCAGGTTGGCGGCGATGCCGTCGAGGTGACGACGCTGATGGGGGTCGGGCAAGACCCGCATAGCTATCAGCCCACCGCCCAGGCAATGGCGGCTGTCTCCCAGGCCGACGTGATCTTCGTCAACGGTTGGGATTTGGAAGAAGCGCTGATCGCCGATCTTGATGCCGTGCGGGGTGAAGTCCCCGTCGTACCCATCTCAGCCGGCATCATTCCCCTGGCTTTCGGCGGCGACGCCCATGAGGGCGAACAGGCTGGAAGCGGCCGGGTTGTCGCCGATCCGCATGTGTGGCTCAGCATTTCCAACGTCGCCCAATGGGTTGATAATGCCGAACAAACCCTCAGCGCCCTCGACCCGGCCAACACCGCGACTTACGCCGCCAATGCCAGCGCTTATCGGCAAGAGTTGCAGGACTTGGCCGACTTTGCCAAATCGGAACTGGCCCAAATCCCACCAGAGAAACGGTACCTCGTGACCAACCACGATTCCCTGGCCTACTTCGCCCGTGATTACGACTTCGAGATATTGGGCACGGTCATTCCCGGCGTCAGCACCCTGGCCGAGCCATCCGCCAAAGAAATGGCGAATCTGGTCAGCGTGATGGGATCGCACGACATTTGCACGCTGTTCACCGAGACCAGCGCCAGCGAAACCCTGGCCAAGACCATCGCCGCCGAACTGGATGGCTGTGACGAGGTGAAGATCGAATCGCTCTACACCGGCTCGCTCGGCCCGTCCGGCAGCGGCGCGGATAGCTATGTCGGTATGTTCCGCGCTGACGTCGATGCCATCGTGACGGGGCTGCGCTGAACGGAGGCGGTAGGCAGTATTCAGTGGTCAGTGGTCAGTAAACAGTGAGCAATCAGCTTCACATGGAAAAATCACCGATTACCGAATACTGATTACTGAATACTGACCACTGAAATGAACTGGCTCCTCGACCCTCTGCAATTCGACTTCATGGTGCGGGCTTTGCTCGCGGCCATCATCGTGGGCGTGGTCTGCTCGGTGTTGGGCGCATACGTGGTGCTGCGCGGCATGGCCTTCTTTGGCGATGCCTTGGCGCATACGATCTTGCCCGGCGTCGTCATCGCCTTTCTGGTGGGTTGGCCGCTGGCTATCGGCGCGTTGGCATTCGGCATCCTCACCGCTCTGGGCATCGGCTGGCTGACCGAACATGGCACGCTCAAAGAGGATACCGCCATCGGCGTCATTTTCGCCGGGCTGTTCGCCCTGGGGGTGGCTTTGCTGTCGGCCTCCGGCAATTACACCATCGATCTGGCGCATTTTCTCTTTGGCAATCTGTTGGGCGTTTCCATCGCCGACCTCGCGGTGATCGCCGGGCTGGGCGCAATCGTCCTCGTCACCGTATTTTTGTTTTACAAGGAATTCCTGCTGATCACCTTCGACCCGGTACTGGCGACGACATTACGCCTCCCCACCACCTTTTTGCGCTACCTGCTTTTGGTGCTGATCGCCATCACCATTGTGGCAGCGCTGCAAGTCGTGGGCATCGCCCTGATGCTGGCGATGTTCGTCACGCCCGCGGCCACGGCCTCGCTGCTGACCCGGCGGCTGCCGGCGATGATGGCGGTAGCCGCCCTGATCGGCGCGTTTTCCGGCGTGGTCGGCGTCTATGCTTCATTCTATCTGAATGTGGCTTCGGGCGCGGCTGTGGTTTTGGTGGCCTCGGTTATCTTTTTGCTGACATTTCTGTTTGCGCCAGGGAGGGGCTATGTCTGGCAGCGGGGTTGAGCAATCCGCCAGGGAGACCGCAGCGCTGGCCGAGGCCGTGGTGGCCGGGGGATTCCGCCTGACGCCCGCTCGCCGCGTTGTGATCGAGTGTCTGGTGGATTCGGGCGGCCACATCAGCGCCGACGACCTGGCCGCGCGCGTGCGGGACGCAGCGCCGCAGGTGGGGCGCATGACGGTCTTTCGCACGCTAGAAATGCTGAACGAATTAGGGCTGGTGCGGCCCATTTATCAGGGCACAGGTGCGGCGCACTATGTGTTGATGAGCGAGGGCAGCCATCACCATCTGATCTGCCGCCATTGCCACCGCGTGATCGATTTCGACACGTGCGGCGCGGGCGAGCTGGCGAAACGCCTGGGCGAGGAGTTCGGCTTTGAGGTGCAGAGTCACATGCTCGAGGTGTATGGGGTTTGCGGGGATTGCCGGGGGTGATCGATTACCTTACTCACCCCCAAACCATGCTCGCAAAGTCGGCAACGAAATCCCATAGTGATACTGGATTTGCGGCAGGGTATAGCGATGTTCGGGGAAATAAGGGCAGGCCATGCGGGCCAGGCAGCGGTCGGCACAGGGTGATTGCGGGCGAATGCGATGGCGGGCGCAGGTTTCGACATCGAGGCCGCTCATCTGCACGGCATCGACCGGGCAAACGGTGATGCAGGGCTTGTCGGCGCAAGCGTTGCAGGGCGATGGCGCGGGCTGCTGGCGCATCTCCGGCAGATCGGCGTCGAGCAGAAACGCCGCCCGATATGCAAACCATACGCCGTACACCGGACTGATGCCTGACCCCAACGGCGAGGAATAGCACCAACCGGCGGCCTCGCCCAACCGCTGGAGGGGGATGACGACTTCCGTGCCGGGGTACAGCCAGAACGTGGGGGCGTCGCCGAGATAATCCCGCATGAATTGCCCGGCGAGATCGACGCTGTAATGGTCGATCGGATCATCTCGCGCCATCCCCGTTTCCTGCAACGCCTGCCACAGCCGCCGCCCGCCATGACCGATCAACACCAGCCGCCTGTATTCGGCCAGCGGCGCTCCCCCCTCCGTCATCATCCGCCGAATGCCGTCGGGCAGCCCTGCGCAATCCAGGATCGCAAACAGATTCAACCCGCCCTCTGCCAGGAATCGGATGCCCGCCTGAAGATTTGGGGCGTTCTGCATGTTTCGTGTTGCTTGTTCCGTCAATTTCATCCTCCCTACTTCATCGCTCACTAATCGATCAATCCGCCAGCGAATAACCATAGCCGCGCTCGGTTCGCACATAATCGACGCCGCTCTGCGATTGGCCCAGTTTCTTTCGCATGCGCCAGATCATCACGCGCAGAGTATCCAGGCTGGCTTCCGAACCCGGCTCGCGGATGGCCGTCAGCAGACGCTCGTGGCGGACGACCTGCCCCGCCTCTTCGGCCAGAATTGACAGCAGCCGGAATTCGACAGGCGACAATTTGATCAGTTGTTCGTTCACCCATACATTGCCCTGTCGCCGATCAATGCGGAGGGCGCCATTTGCGGCCACAATCAACCTGGATGCAGCATCCTTTTGGAGTGATCGCGCTTCATCTGGCGGCGCGGACGCTTCCTCTGCGGTTGTTCGTTTCGCATATGGATTTCCGGGCAGCCAGATGGAAACGGATTGCAGTCCTTCTGAGATGGCTTCTAACGTAAGATGACCGCCATGACCTTCGGCGACAAGTCTGGCCCGGGCCAAACGTATTTCGATGGTATCGAGCCTGGAATAAGTATGCGTCTGCTGGGGTGAACCGGGTTGCGAAGACATGTCGATTTCACAAATGCAGCGCAGGATCAACCACTGCCGCCGCGCGATTAATTCCAATTTCACGGTTGAAGGGCGTTTGGCCTGCACGAGAGCGCATTTGATCAGGCTATCGACCGCTTCGGCCAGCAAGTCATAGTCACCCCGAAAATAAAAGGAATCTTCGGCAATCGAGATTGCAAGCCTTAAGCCCTGCAATTCGGCCGTACCCTGCCACAACGCATAGGTTCGCTCCATCAGCGCCGTCAGATCCACGGAAGTGATCTGCATGACGCCGAGTGATTCTTCCACCCGTTGAATCGCCTGTACATCCTCAATCAATGCCCCGACTTTATGGACGCTCTCTTGTATTGCTGTCAGTGCGCTTAGTTCGGCGGGCTGGCCGCCGGGACGCAGACTGGCATCCAGCAATTCCGCGTAACCATGGACAACGCTTAGAGCGGAACGAACGTCGGTTGCGATCAAATCGATCAGCGCCTTCCGCTCCTTATCCAGGTTCACCAACCGATCGTGGGCGGTTTTCAGCGCCGCCGATTTCATTTCCAGCCTTCGCTCGATCAGGGTCAATTCGTTTCGTTGCTGTCTCAATATCTGCTCGACGCTGGTCTCGATCGACATGATTCGCGCCGCCACGTACAGCCCGCCCTTTTCTGACCAGGGCACGAAAAATAAGTCGCAGAGTCGGTCGTGATCATCCGCCAGCCGAAATCCCGCGATGCGCCATGCCGGGGAATGACCCTGGGCGATTGCCGCCAATTCCTGCTCGATTCCCAAAAGCGAGGGAATGGCATCGGCAAGGGGAATGCCGATCATCGGTTGTTGCATAAAGTCCGGGAAATTCGGCGTGGCGGCCCGGACGATCATATGTCTGTCCACCCAGGCTACCATGAGTTCGATCTGTTCGCAGATATCGAATAGGGCCGCTTCGGCATGATGCCTGACCGGATCGTTTCGCATCCCGCCCCGGCTCAGTCGCTGGTTGAGCAATTGCATCTCGTTGCGTTCCTGAATCAACCGGCCCCGCACCTGCATCTCGGTCGTGACATCCCAGACAAACACGGTCACGGCGACGCCAGGCTGATCTACAAAAGTCACAACGTCGAGATAGCGCAGTTCTTGTTGACCTGGCCGCACATGCGCCACCGCCGGCAGATACCAGTCCGGTTGGGCGGAGTCCGCCATCCGCATCAGCGTGTCTTCGACGCCCTTGAACACTGGCATGATATCGGGCAGAGCGTCCCCGGTATCGCAAGGGCCAATCAGCGCTTCGAAGCCCTCGGACCGCCAGACGAGAAACAGATCGCTATCGAACACGGCATGCCCCAGCCTGAGCTTCTGGCTGCCGCGTATTCCTGTGTCGGATGAACCCTGCATGATCTATTGGCTTGCGAGCCGGGCTGCCAGCGCCGTGAAAGCTTCTTCCACTTGTTCTCCTTGCAGCGCACTCGTGAGAAAATAGGGGCCTCTCCAGCGTGCGGACCATTGTTCGGCCAGCGCCTGTTCCGCTTCCATGTCGGAAACCAGGTCGAGCTTGTTGACGGCCATGACCAGAGCCGCGCCGGGATTGACTTTGCTGAAGGTGGTGGCGTAGGTATTGAGGATGCCGAATGTGTCGCGGCGGGTGATGTCGGCAACAAGGAGCGCGCCAGCGCTGCCGCGATAATAGGATTCCTCCATCTGGCTGAATGTCTCGCCGCCCGCCAGATCCCACAACACCAGCATCACGTTGACCGGTTCGCCGGCTTCGACTACCACTTCCTTACGGCTGACGTGAACGCCGATGGTCGCCAGATAGTCCGATTCGAAGCGATTGTACACAAATCGACGAATCAGGCTTGTCTTGCCAACAGCGAAATCACCCAAAAGACATACCTTGCGCTGGATTGTTTGCACGTCGAGCCTCCTTTGGCGAGGTGGGTGGGTGTGGGATGAGACCGGGCGATTACCATAACTGAGGTCATAGTGAAACCATTCGTTTTGTTCTCAACGGTAGACGATAGACGATGGAGTTCGTATTTTGCCGGAGTATTTTTCCACCGTCCATCGTCAATGGTCAATCGTCAACTTACTTGTTCTCGGAGCAAGGAATCCATTTGTCATGTGCTACGGCGGCGGGCCTAGCCAGCGGGCCGGAATCCAGCCCAGGATTTCTGGCTCGCCCTCGGCCGGGAATGCGATCCTCGCCCAGGGGTCAGCCCGTTCCAACACGCGCACGACGTCGCCCAGGGTCACGGCGCTCTCCGTAACCGGAACAGCGGGATCGGGCGCGCTGCGGACATACACGCTGCCGCTCAGGCGGCTGAGTTCAGGCGCGGCGGCAGGGGGCGGCGAGGGGGTGGGTGATGCAGTGGGAGACGGGCTGGGCGAGGGCGTGGCGGTCGGGCTGGGTGAGGCGGTCGGCGTCGCCGTTGGTGTCATTGTTGGCGTCGGCGATGGCGTGATGCTGGATGTAGCTGTTGGGGTGGGCGTCATCGTCGGCGTTTGCGGCGGGACGACGATGTAGAGCGCCGCGGTGGGGGCCAGGTGCGCCAACACCCGCGGGCTGACCCGATAGGTGAGCCAACCGCAGCCCAGAAGCAGGACGATAATCGCCGCAATCACGACGATCAACCCGGCAGTGGGCGGGCGGGCCGGCGTTATATCAACAGAAGTCAACAGTGGTTCAAGATAGGGCCGCAGAATGCTGTAGGCGCCTGAATCGCCGCGATAGGTTTTCAGCAGCTCCCGGTTTTCGATATGCAGGGTCGCCAGGGCTTCCCGCATCTGCTGGGGCGTTTGCGCAGCAGGAACGCCGCGCCCGACCAGCGCCAGATAGGCGTAGGCTCCCTCTTCCAATAGAACCGGATTCTGGCCTAATTGCAGGTTGTGCAGGGTGTCTCCGGGTTCGCTGTTCAGGCTTTCGCGCGCAAAGCTGCGGATCGCCGTCAACAGGGCGGCCACCAGTTCGGAGTCCTGAAATTCATCGCGAGCGCTGGCCTGCGCCAGTACCAGGCCGGAGTCATTGTGGATGAGGAAGACATGTTCGACCTGCCAGGGCAGCGCTTCCCTCATCAGCAAATCGCTTTCGTCCACGCCGCGAGCACTGGCCAACAATAGGCGGGCGCGACCCCGCAAATCCAGAACGCGATGCATGCGGGCATCGACCTGGCGGGCCATTGCCTCGAACGACTCAGCCATCGCCCGCTGGATCGTGCGACCGATGATCGGGGTCAGCACGGCGATGATCGAATCCCGCTCTTCGGCGATTTGCTTTTGCAGCCCCAAGACCAGCGCCGGCCGGATCGCCTCGGCAAAAGCGTCGGGCTGCTCGCGCACCCGTTCCGCCAGCGCGCCCGTCAACAACGGCTCGATCAGATTGATCAGATAATCGGCATCGCCCGCCTGCGCTCGCACCGCCTCCAGTTCCCGCCAAAGCGATTCCAGTTGTGCCCGGTCTTGCGCAAGCAGGATAGCGCGCAAGGTCTCCAGATCATGCGCGACGGCGGGATCGTTGGTGGTCATGGCGATGCGGGCGGCCTCTGATTTCGCAGTGTCAGAAACTCCTGGTGCAGTTCGGCAGGAATCAGTGGAGTTCTACCGCTGATGACTGATCACCCGATCAGGCGGGATCACGCCTGATGCTCTCTCCTAGCTCGACCAGCATCGCCCCCAGATCGGCGCGCGTCGTCTTATCGAAAGCCAGCTGATCGAGACGAGCGGTCAAGGCGGCTTTCAGTTCTTCGATCTGGCGCTGCGTGTGGGCCTGCGCCTGCTGCATTTGCTGGTCGAAATGCTCTCTTTGTGAATTCAGTTGCGCCTGCAAATCATTCATGCGATTGTCGTTCGCGGCAAACCGATTGCTGTAATCGTGCATTTGTTCGCCGAACAAAATGTCGCGAATACGCAGAACATCGTTGTCCGAACCCGCTGCTGGCTTCTTGTCGCTCATGGAAAAACCTCATTGTTTTGGAAGGATGAGTGCTGGTCGTTCTATCGATTTTTGTCGCAGATGAAGTCATTTCTCAAGACCATTTCTGCGCCGATTTCCGAAACTGTGAGCGCCTGCGAAGGTAATTCACTCTACAATAAGTGTACAGGTTTGAATATTCTGGTGTCAACGCCGCCCGCGGTAGGTCGAACAGTTTTCAAGGACGCCAGTCCAGGCTTGCCTCTTGCCAGTCGGGCAGCGTTTGCGATACATCAAACATCCAGTTCACACTCAAATCATCGAGCGACCAACGATACGCCGCCCAGCCGCCATCTCGATCGGACAGAAATGCGATGCTCTTGCTATCGGGCGACCACACCGGCAGGCCGTCGTTGGCAGCGTCCGTGGTGAAAAGGGCGACATTGCCCGTGTCCGCCTCCGCCACGAAAACATCCCAGGTTGGCGTGCGGCTGTTCGACATAAAAGCGATGTACTTGCCATCTGGCGACCAGGAAGCCTTGCTGTCGTTCGCTGCCGAAGTAAGACGGCGCGGCCGCCCGCCCTCGGCGTTGATCGTCCACAATCCGCACTCGCTCCCCGATGCATCACAGCCGTTGAAAACGATCTGGCTGCCGTTGGGCGACCAGTTCCCGCTGCTGCCCTCGCCCAAATGCCGAACCGATCTGGTGTTGACATCGATAACATAAAGATGCTTTTTGCTGTCGCCCGTGCGTTTATCAGAATCGAACAGGATCGATTGGCGGTCGGGCGACCAGCGGGGGCGATTGTCGGCGATTTCTTTGGTCAGTCGCTGCGGCAATGCGCCCGGCTGATCGTAAATAGCGATGCCGTAGGTCTGTTCGGCGGTGGAGCGAGCGGCCATGGCACCCTGGCTGCCCAACGAAGGCTGCAGGGCATCTTCGGCTGCGACCGCCCCCATCGTCTGCGTGGCCGCGTCCCACAACCGAACGTTGTACTGACCTTTGGCTCCATCGAAATAGGTGAAGGCGATGCGGCCGGGGCTAGTGTCGAGGGCGGGGAGAGTGGGCGCGGGTGAGGCGTCAGGCTCCGGGGTCGGGGCAGATTCGCCGCAACGGACGCGGGCATCTTCCAATCGCGCCCGCGTCTGCGGGGCGCGCTGGATTTGCAGGGCCAATTGGTATTGTGCGACGGCGGCGCATGGCTGCTCGTCGTGCAGGCTATTGGCGTAACCCACGTACGCCTCGAACAGGCGCTGGGGCACATCGCGGAATTCGGGGTCAAGTTCGAATAGGGCGGAGAGGGCGTTAATCGCATCTTCCCAATTCTGCCCCAGCGCCGCAACACCGGTTTCGTAGATCACAATCCGCTGTTGCATGCTCACAAGCTCGCCATTATCTGGCCGCAGGCTGATGGCCTCATCCAGGGCGCTGCGGGCGGCGGCCATATCCCCGGCCGCCTCGCGCATCTGGGCCAGATTGAACAGGGCGTCGAACAACATTTGCTCGACCTGCTCACGCTGATAGTCGGGATGCGCTTCTCGCAACGCTCGGAGCTGCGAAGCCGCCAGTTGCCAGTCTTTCAGATCGTAGGATCGCTGGGCTGCCTCGAAGGCCTCGGCCGGGTCGTCTTCGCTCGGTTCCGCGGGAAGGGTGGGGGTTTCGGTGCTGGTCGGCTCGGCAGCGATGATCTCCGTGGCTGTCGGCAGCGGGGTGGGTTCGAGCACGCTTTCGGGTTGCGGCGTGGGTTGTACGGCGATGGGGATCGAGGTGGGCCGGGCGACGGCCTGAGCCGGGCGAGAGGTTCGCACTTGTTGCGCCACCCACAATCCGGCCATCAAAATCCCGCCCAGTATGAAGATGCCGATCACGCCAAAGAGCAGCAATTGTTGCCAGCCCGGCCCGCGGCGCGGTCGCAGGCGAGCCGTCCCCTTGGCATAGCGCACGAGCGTGGTCGCTTCCTGCCACACGATCTCGCTGCCGCACTGGGGGCATTCGTTCTGGCCGGGGATAATCTCGGCCCCGCAATTACCGCAGGAATACGCTGTCGTCATGGTCGGGAAAGGCTATTCATGGCCCATTCGCCGCCATCGGCCAGGGTGATGCGAAATCCGGTCGGCTGATCAGGCCCGGACAGGATCACATCCAATGGCCGCCCTGGATCCGTGTCGATCTCCTGGCGGTGGATTTCGCTGCCGCCGCTGAGAACGACAAGTTCACCCCGCATCGATCGCGTCGGGAAAATCCGCAGCCGCCAGCCGCCATCAGTCGACGTCACATGCACGGCTCCGTTGGCATCGGCATTGCTGATGCCGCCGATACCAGCGACGGGATACCAGATTTCCCGCCAGGAAAGCAGTTCGTCCGGAGCCATTGTGCGGGCGGTGTCGAAATCAGGGGAGATGCCGCCTTGCATCTCGACGTAGCTGGAATCGCCATCGGTGTATTGGTTGGCGGGAATCGGGTCGCTCCAACCCAGGCCGAAGCCTTTGAGTCCGGGCGTTTTCACTGGCGAGAAGATGCGGACGACGCCTTCGTCAGCGGCTTCGTCGTAGACGGCGGCCCAGGCGCTCTGGCCTTGGGAAGCGGCGAAGAATCCCAGCCAGCGTTGCCATGTGCCCAGGCGGCTGATGTCCCGACCATTGTTCATCGGCCAGGCGAAGGGCCCTCCCGGACCGGGCAGGTCGCCGTCGCCGGTCGAGTGCACGCGCATCTGGCTGCTGGGATAAAGAAACCGCAGTTCGGAGCCAACACGGTTGGCCGGGCCAGGCGCGAGCATAGCATTGCTCCAGAAGTTGGCGTCCACCGGCCTGACGCCGCGATTTTCCAGCCTGTAGTCTAGCGTGAAAGCGGCGCTATCCGGCTGCATGCCCGCATCCACACTGAGGTGCAATCGATCCTGACCCTGGTCGAAAACGGTGATGCTGGCCTCCTGGTCGCCGGGCGTGGTGATGTATCCCCAGGTTTCATTCCAGGTATAACCATGCTCGGATACGGGCAATCCCCATTCGATGCCGCCAGCCGCCAGCCAGCCGTTGCCATTAGCGCCCGGCCCCCACGGCGACGGCTTGATCACCGGATTCTGGTAAAGCTCGTTGTTGCCGGTGGCTTTGAACACCATCTGGAAAAGCCGCCCGCCCAATTCCGGCATCAGGCTGAGATGCAGCCAGCGGTTGTCCAGGGTTTGCAGGGCGTAGGTTTGCGGGCTGGGTTGGGGATTGGCCGCTTCGTAGGCCGCGCGGTCGAATTGCAGATATTCCCAATCGTAGACGGGATCGTAGGCCGGGCTGGTGAACTGCCGCCAGGGATAGGTGGAGATGGAGACTGTGGTTTGGCCGAGATGGACGGCGTCGCCCGGCGTTGGCGGCGGAGGCGGTGCGGCGAAGTCTTCGGAGATAGGAAAGTCAATACCGGCGGGTAAATCCAAAAGAAAATCGGCAACCCACACCTGGCCTTCGCCCTCCATCTCCAACTGCATCCAGCTTCCGTACTGTGTGCGTGCCCTGACCTGCACCTCCTGGCCCTCATTTACCTGGCCGATGACGGGGTACTCCAGCCCTGGCCCCGCCCGCAGGTTGGCCGTCTCCAAGACGACGGCCGAGGGGTAGGCCGTATCGGGCGCAGGGCTGAGGGTTGGGGTCGCGGGGGGCCTGGTCGTTGCCAGGCGAGTCGGGGCGGGTGGAGGCGTGGGCTGAGGCGAAGGCGTATCGGCAATCGCCTGAATTGCGGTTGGCGCTGGCGTCGGACTTGCCGCGGATGTCGGTTGAACCTGCGCAGCCGCCACGGGCTCAGCCGGTATCGCCGTCGGCTCGACATCGTCGTTTCCGCAAGCGGCCATTAGCAAGATCATCAAGACCAGAATGACTTCACGCAGTTTCATGAGACCCATTGTAGAGGGAAGAATTGCGGCAAGCAAGGGTTTAGATCATACTTGTCGCGGAGAAAAAGCCATGAGCCCTGATTTCCATTTACAAGATTTTAGCGAATTTGGCGTGAATATCGGCGCGGGTAACCTGGTGGGCATCCAGCCTTTCATGCAGGCGCAGGACTACGCCACTGCCGCTAGCTTTGCCGCTAAACTCGACGGGTATTTGGCGGCAGCGAAGGAGAGAGACTGGCTGCGGGAGCGGAGCATCGTCGTCTTCCCGGAATACATCGGCGTGTGGCTGGCCGCCACCGGCGAAAAACCGGCGGTCTGCGCGGCGACGCGCGTCGAAGACGCCATGCGCATCATCGTCACCGACCATCCGGTCGGATTTGTGCGGGCCAGAATCCGCGCCCAGGGGCAGGACAAAATCCGGGACAGTTTGTTCCGTATGAAAGCGCAGGCGATGGCGCACATTTATCACGATACATTCGCCCAACTGGCGAAGGCATATGCCGTGACTATCGTGGCCGGTTCCATCGTCCTGCCCACACCCGAAGTGCGAGGCGATGAGCTTCGACCGGGCTCCGGACCCCTGCAAAACGTGACAGCCGTTTATCGGCCCGATGGCAGCATGTTCTCTCAACTCGTGCGCAAGGCATTTCTCACCGGCGAGGAACTGACTTTTTGCGCGGCCGCATCACCGCAACACTTCCCGATTTTCGAGACCTCCGCCGGACGGCTGGCTGTGCTGATCTGCGCCGACTCCTGGTATCCCGCCAGCTACGCGTCGCTGGCCGCTTCGCAGCCGGATATCGTCGTCGTGCCCAACAACCAGATGCCGCTGGGAAGCTGGCATCGCATCTGGCAGGGTTATGATCCCGGCCCATTGCCAGCCGATGTCGATCCGCACGATGTAGGCGCATTGGTGGAACGAGAAGCCTGGCTCAAGTACGCGTTGGCCGGGCGATTGGCGACCACCGGGGCGCGGGCCGGCATTCACGTGTTTTTTCGGGGACAGCTTTGGGATTTGAGCAGCGACGGCCAGTCGATCGTCGTGCTCGATGGCGATGTGAACATGGCTCCTTATGTGGATGGGGCGGCATTGGTGAACGTCTGGCTTCCAGGTTAGCGAGATGACTGTCACTTACGAGTGACAGTCATCTTATCTCAAAGACTACCGGCCCCGTCCGAATCTGTGCTACCATGCGGCGATATTCGCTGCCGAGATATTGCCATGCACATCACCCTCTTAATCGACGCCATCCGCCCCGCATTTTCCGGCGAGACCGCCAAACGTTACACCGCCGAGATCGCCCGCCACCATCGCATCCAGGCCAGCCCCGGCTACCGGGACGCGGCGGAATGGTTGGCGATGACCCTGCGAGAAAACGGTCTGGAAGTCACGATGGAGTCCTATCCGGCAAACGCTCAGACGCGCTTTTGGGTGTTGCCTTCGTTTCAGGAATGGGATTGCCGGACGGCCACATTGGACTGGCTGAAAGAGGGTGGAACCGAGCGCCTGTGCGATTATCGGGCGACCGCTCTCTCGATTGTCCAACGCAGCGACTCCGTCGATGGCGAATTTGATGTGGTGGATGTGGGCGACGGCACGGCGGCGGATTACGATGCAGTCGATGTGACCGGCAAAGTCGTGCTCAGCCGCGCCGCCCCGCGCAACATCTATCAAAGCGCCGTGGTCGAGCGCGGCGCTGCAGGCGTTTTGTTCGACCACATCGACCCCACGGCGCCCGGACGCAATCGCGTCGATCTGCCCGATGCCCGCCAGTATTCCTCGTTTTGGTGGCAGCCGGGTCAGCCCAAAAGCTGGGGATTCGTATTGACGCCGCGGCAGGGGGACTCGCTGCGAGCCAGGTTGGCGGCGGGGGAACAGGTCAGAGTGCGAGCCAGGATCGAGGCTCGTTTTTACGATGGCGCTTTCGAGGCGGTATGGGCGACGATCCCCGGAACCGGCGACGGCGCAGTTTTGGGCATCGCCCACCTCTGTCATCCCCAGGGCTTCGCCAACGACAACGCTTCCGGCGTGGCCTGTTTGCTGGAAACGGCAGCCACACT
This sequence comes from Caldilineales bacterium, assembly GCA_024102915.1. Lineage (GTDB taxonomy): Bacteria > Chloroflexota > Anaerolineae > J102 > J102 > JAGFJG01. Next base: position 75,361 of record JAGFJG010000157.1, on the reverse strand, counting down.
CAACCGTCTGATCGAATCCGGCCAGTTGCCTCGCCCGCCCCGCACGATCCACTTTCTGTGGATCCCGGAGATGACCGGGACCTATGCCTGGCTTTCGGCGCACGAAGACCTTATCCCCGGCATCGTCGCCGGCATCAATCTGGACATGGTCGGCCAACGCCAGGAGACCACCGGCAGCGTCATGACCCTGGAACACCCGCCCGAATCCTTGCCCAGCTTCGCCCCCGACCTGCTGGAAAGGCTGCGCGCAGAGATGCTCGATGAACAGCCGTCGCACAGCGGTCACGGCGGCTATGCCCTGTTCCGTTATGCCAGCACACCCTTCAGCGGCGGCAGCGACCACCTCATTACCTCGGACCCGACCGTGGGCATTCCCACCCCGATGTTCATCCAGTGGCCCGACCGCTTCTATCACACCACCGCCGACACCATGGAGCATGTGGATGCGAAGTCGTTGTGGCGGGCGGGAACGCTGGCTGCATCCTATCTTTATTGGCTGGCGGGTGCGCAAGAGGAAGAGACGCGCTGGTTGGGATGGGAAATGGTTTCCCGGTACAGCGCCAATTTCAGCCGCCAGTTGCAGGATGAATCGACGCAATTGTTGGAGATGGGCGAGGAGCAGGTTCAGGCCAACGCCTGGGATCAGATTCAGCATCGGGCGAACTACCGGCGGCAATTGGCCCAGACCGCGCTGGACAGTCTGGCGAAGTTGGCGTCTGTTTCCGAAAATCTGCCCGCCTGGCGTCAAGAAATCGACGAGGCGAGCTCGCAAGCATTACAGCGCTGCCGCCAACTCGTCCGGGCGGATCGATTACCCGCCATTTCCGATGACGATTCTCCATCCCTTCCGCTAGGTGACACAATACCGGAACGGCTTTATCGCGGCCCGATCATGGACATGGGCCTGCCGCATCCGCCCCTACCCAGTTCGGACGAAGACGCCGCCCGCTGGCAGAGCCTGTTCAAACAGACGCCGAACTGGGGGACATTGCGATCACAGGCCGAATTCTGGGCGGACGGCAAACGCACCCTGGCCGAAATTGCCGATCTGGTCGAGATGGAAACCGGCCACAAACTTGGCCCCCAAATTGCGGACTATTTTGCGATTCTGGCGCGGCTGGGGCTGATGCGCCTGCACAAAAATAAAAACGGTTAGAAGCTACAATCATGACATCACCAAACCCAATGGATCTGCCCATCGCTACAGACTATCCCTACCGCCTGGCGTTGACCACGGCGATCTCGCTGGCCCAACAGGCTGGGGCGCTCATTCTTGACGTTCATCGCCGCGGCCCTCGCCACATTGTCGTCAAAGGCGGCAACCCTATGGATGTCGTAACCGAGGCCGACACAGCCGCCCAGGCCTTGATCCTGGAGACGATTCACGAACGATTCCCCGATCATGGCATCGTGGCCGAGGAAAGCGGCGGCGACCGCCCCGGCCAGGGTGGAGCGATCTGGTATATCGATCCGCTTGACGGCACTACCAATTTCGCCAGCGGCCTGCCGATTTTCGCCGTATCGCTGGGATTGTGGGTCGATGGCCGCCCTGAAGTCTCCGTCGTGCAGGATGTCGTGCGCCAGCGCACGTATTGGGCGGCGGCAGGCCAGGGCGCGTGGATGGATTCAGAGCGACGATTGCAGGTCTCGAAGACGACGGAGTTATCGCACAGCGTGTTGGCCACGGGTTTCCCGCGCAGCCGGGCGCAGGTTGCGGACAACAATCTGGCCGAGTTCGTGCACCTGACTCCGCTCATCCGCGATGTGCGCCGCAGTGGCTCCGCCGCCCTCGATCAGGCCTGGGTGGCCGATGGCCGCATGGACGGTTTCTGGGAGCCGGGTCTGGCTGCCTGGGATTGCGGAGCCGGCGTGCTGCTCGTGTTGGAAGCGGGCGGGGTGGTCAGCGATTACCAGGGTGAGGCATATCAGCCGGGCGGAAAACAGTATGTGGCGACGAACGGCCTGGTGCACGAGGCGCTGCTGGCAGAAATCCGGCACGCGCGCCAACAGGCCGGATTTGCATAACCGGAGAGGTTTGAGACTGCAATCGGGCGAACATGCTATAATATCGCCAATCAATCGCGGTCGCTCCTCATTCCATGTTCATCTCTGATAGTCGTAAACGCCGTCGCCATCGTCGGCGCAATTTGCTCTTTGTCGCCATCATCATCGTGACGGCGGGCATTTTTTTGTTGGCGCAGCGTCCGGGCCTGATTACAAATCCGTTTCAGCCCACGCCTACCCCCACCCCGGCCCCCACCAGTTTTCTGATCGACGGCGAATTAGCCTACCGGGCCGGACGGCTCAGCGATGCCATCGTCGCCTTCGAGGCTTATCTCACCCTGGTTCCTGATGACGCCGATGTGTGGGCGCAATTGGCCAGATTGCAGATTTGGAATGGAGACGCCGAAGCCGGGCTGGCCAGCGCCCAACAAGCCTTGAAACGGGACGAAAACGACGCCTATTACAACGCCCTGACAGCATGGGGATTGGACTGGGTCGGGCAATACGATCAGGCGGCCGAGTTAGCCATCCACGCGGTGGATCTTAACCCACAATTGGCGGAGGCGCGGGCTTATCTGGCCGAGGTCTATGCCGATGTGGGCAACTGGCGCCGGGCCGAGGAAGAAGCGAAAGAAGCTATCAGGCTCAACCCGGATAGTGTGGATGCGCATCGCGCCCTGGCCTATACCTATCATATTCAGGGCAAATACAAACAGGCAATCACTGCCTATGATGAGGCGATCCGGGTGGCGCCGCACCTGGCGCGTCTTTACTATGAAAAGGGCTTGAACCTTTCGGCCAATGGTAACTACAAGAACGCCGTCGAAAGTCTACGCCAGGCCATTCAGGTCGATCCGGATTACGCATTGGCCTACGACGCCCTGGGGTGGGCTTATTATTATCAGGATGATCCAGAGCGCGCCATCATCGAACTGGAGCATGCCGTCGATATCGACCCCAACAACGCCCAGGCGCTTGCCCATCTGGGCATGGCGCTCTATCGCCGCCAACGTTATGAAGATGCTGTCGGGCCCCTGCAGCGCGGGATTGAATTGGGCGCGGAAAACGAAGCTTACCTTTACACGTTAGGGCTTGCCTACATTTATGGCGAGCCTCGCGATTGCGATTCGGCCATCCCCTGGCTTGAGCAAGCTCTCGAAATGAACCCCTATTCGCAGCCCGCGCTGGCGGGATTGGATACCTGCGCTGAGTCGTTAAGCGAATAGAACGGCGCAAAGATAGGGACTGTCGGGGCATTTCGTGTAATATACGGCTGACATATTTGAAAATGGGACTTGACAAGGCGAGCGGGTGTGAATATGATGGGACGTGAATTAGCACTCTATGTTGACGAGTGCTAATTGCATGTCTATATCCAACCCTATCCACCCGATACTGGAGGTTCACACCCATGAATCTACGTCCGCTTGGCGACCGTGTGGTCGTCGAACCCGTTGAGAAAGAATCCACCACGGCTTCTGGCATCGTCCTGCCCGAATCAGCCAAAGAAAAGCCTCAGGAAGGCAAGATCGTCGCTGTCGGCCCAGGCGCCCGCAATGACAAGGGCGAACGCGTGGCCCTCGATGTGAAAGTGAATGACGTGGTGCTTTATGCCAAATATGCCGGCACCGAAGTCAAACTGGACGATCAGAAATACCTGATCCTGCGCGAGAGCGACATCCTGGCCGTCGTAGGCTAATAAAGCAAACAGTATAGATGATTGTGCATCCCCCATGTTGTCGAGCGGGGGTGCGACACCGCTCACATAATTTGAGGTAAAGAAACACTATGGCTAAACAAATCGTCTTCGGCGAAGAAGCTCGCCGGGAACTCAAGCGAGGCGTCGATACCCTCGCCAATTCCGTCAAGATCACCCTCGGCCCCAAGGGTCGCAACGTCGCCCTGGACAAGAAATGGGGCGCTCCCACCGTCACCCATGACGGCGTTTCTGTAGCTAAAGAGATCGAGCTGGAAGAGCCTTTCCAGAATATGGGCGCTCAGCTTCTGAAAGAAGCCGCCACCAAGACCAACGACGTGGCCGGCGATGGCACCACCACTGCCACGGTTCTGGCCCAGGCTATCGTCAATGAAGGTCTACGCAATGTGGCTGCCGGCGCCAACCCCATGCTGCTCAAGCGTGGCATCGAAAAGGGCGCTGCCGCCGTTTCGCAGGCTATCGCCGATATGGCCACCCCCATCAGCACTTATGAGCGCATCGCCGCCGTGGCCGCCATTTCCGCCCAGGATCAAGAGATCGGCAATCTGATAGCCGATGTCATGGACAAGGTCGGCAAAGATGGCGTCATCACTGTGGAAGAGGGCAAGTCGTTGGGCTTCGAGACCGAATACGTCGAAGGTATGCAGTTTGACCGCGGTTACCTCAGTCCCTACTTCATCACCAATCCCGAGCGCATGGAAGCCGAGCTTGAGGATCCCTACATCCTCATTCATGACAAGAAGATCAGCGCCGCCCAGGACCTCGTTCCCGTGCTCGAAAAACTGATCCAGTTGGGCAAGCGCAATCTCGTGATTGTGGCTGAAGACATCGACGGCGAAGCGCTGGCCACCCTGGTTCTGAACAAACTGCGCGGCGTCTTCAACGTGCTCGCCGTCAAAGCCCCTGGTTTTGGCGACCGCCGCAAGGCCATGTTGCAGGACATCGCCGTACTGACCGGCGGCACCGTCATCACCGAAGAACTGGGTCGCAAGCTGGATAGCGTCACCGTGGCCGACCTGGGCCGCGCCGACCGCGTCATCTCCACCAAAGACGATACCACCATCGTCGGCGGCGCTGGCTCCGATGACGACATCAAAGGCCGCGTGAATCAAATCCGGGTCGAGATCGACAACAGCACCAGCGATTATGATCGTGAGAAGCTGCAAGAACGTCTGGCCAAGCTGGCTGGCGGCGTCGCCATCATCCGCGTGGGTGCGGGCACCGAGGTCGAGTTGAAAGAGAAGAAGCATCGGGTCGAGGACGCTCTGAGCGCCACTCGCGCCGCTGTGGAAGAGGGCATCGTCCCTGGCGGCGGCGTCACCCTGATTGCCGCGGCCAACGCCCTCGACGCCGTTGAAGGCGAAACCAAGGGCGATATCCTAACCGGTGTGCGCATGTTGCGCCGGGCCCTGGAAGAACCGATGCGCTGGATTGCCCAGAACGCCGGTTACGATGGCGCCGTCATCGTGGAAGAAGTGCGCCGCCGCAATGGCAATGGCGCTATGGAAACCGGTTTTGACGTCATGGGCGAGGAATGGGTGAGCATGGTCGATTCCGGTATTATCGACCCAGCCAAGGTCACCCGCAGCGCCGTCGAGAACGCCGCTTCCATCGCTGCCATGATCCTCACCACCGAAGCCCTGATCACCGACATCCCCGAGAAAGAGCCACCGATGCCCGCAGGCGGTCCTGGCGGCATGGGCGGCATGGACTTCTAAGTCCGACCCAGATTGAATTACACGTGCGACGCACCGGCAACCAATGGCTGCCGGTGCGTCGCACTTTTTTTATCCGAACACCATCCCGCAAACCGACACAACCGAAGTGCTTTGGGAATCGGCCGGGCAGACGGCATAGCCCGCTCGCTGGCCCTCGACCTGGCCCATCAAGTGCATGCTCAGATAAAAAGGCGAAACGCCGCACACATTCCTGGCATCCTCGACGCGGCAGATAAAACGCCAGAATCCCTCGGCATCGCCATTGGCCAGATGAGCGATCAATTCGTCATCATGCGCCCGCAACTCCGCCCGCTCGATGATGTCGATTGGGTCGCCGCCGAACGCGGGGCCGATATGGGCCAGATCGCCGGAAGCCACGACCAACACGTTGCGATTCGCCGTGTGTGCGCGAATCGTATCCAGCGCCGCTCGCAATGCGTGGTTCGCTTTGGGGCTGTGACCGTTCCCCATGAATGGCTGGAACGAGCCGGTGAGGATGGGGAGCAGCATCGCCGGTTCACCGCCGCGCATGTGGTGCAGCCAGGTGACGACCAGCTCGATCGAATGCTCGTTGCGATGGTAAAGTTCGCCGGCATACGCCTGCTCTTCGCCAATGGCGGCGGCAACGGCGTCGACCAGTCCCAGATCGGTGGGGAGGATGCCGTAGGGCGTGGCGTAGTTCTGCCGCGTGAGCGTGAGCAGATTGCGCCCGGCCTGATGATCGGTGCCGAATACGATTACCAACTCGGCCTCTCTCGCCATCGCCGCCGCTTCCTTCCACACCCGGGCGTAGACTTGTCCCCCGCGCTGGTAATCGATATGCGGGCTGATCAGCCCCCGCCCCTGTTTTGCCGTGCCATTAGCAGGCGGCGCTGAGGCCAGATATTCGTCGAAGAGCGTTTTCAATTCGTCCGGCTCGGCGGGATAACCGTTTCCCGCAATGGAGGGAGCCCGGAACGGCGCGGCACGATAGGCGGCAATGGCGGCGACCATCACCTCATGGGCGGCATCGTTTTCCAACATCAGGGCGCCATCCAAAGCCGCTGCCAGTTCGTCGAGCACGCCGCGTTCCAGGCGGATGCCCCAGCGCCGATGCATGGCATCGTACATGCCTTCGATCTCATGTTCGCCGTCCATCAGCATCAAGGCCGGGCCGAGCGCTTGCGGTAGGATGAGATAGCGTTCGGAGAGTTCCAGCGGGTCTCTTACCAGCAGCGAAGGGCGGCCCTGATGCGAAATCGGGCGGATATCAAGTTGGCGCAGTTTGGGCTGCATAACGTTTTTCGACAACGTTATTCCTTGCTCAAGAGTTTCCGCAACACCAGAAGCAGAATCACCAGACCGAGACCGGCAATCGCCGCTATCAGATAGGGGCGCATTTCCTCCGACACATATTCTTCATACACATCTTTAGCCACGCCCAGGGCCATGTCCATTTCAGTGGGCGCAGCCGGCGCGGGTATGGCGGCCATCGTCGCATCGCCGCCCGCAGTTTCAGCCTGCAAGCGATACTGGATGCGTTGGTCGAGGCTCTCCAGGCTTTGCCGGGTTATCGACTTGGCCGATGTGTCGAGCAGGCGCTGGCCGACGCTGGCAATGCGTCCTCCCACCTGCGCTTCACCGCTATAGTTGAGGATGGTCATGCCATCGCTTTCTTCCAGCCGGGCGTTACCGCCGCCCTTCACAAAGCCCGCCGCGCCTTTGCCATCCAGATCCATGTGAAAGCTGGAGGGCTCGTCGAGCTCGGAAAGGACAACTGTCCCGGCAAACCGGCCTTGCACGGGGCCGACCCGAACATTGAGTGCGCCCTCGTACTCGTTTTCGCTCAGGCGTTCCAGGCTTTCACAGCCGGGCAAAATGCTGGCCAGCACTTCGGGCTCCATAATCGCGTCCCAGACCGCCTGACGCGGGGCATTGAATGTATAGGTTCCTTCGAGTTCCATGGGTTTTCTCCAGAGAAGCGTGTAATCAAGTGAGGGAATAATGAAGTAGGGAGTTGGCGAAGTGAGCGTGTTCGACCTGCAACCTTTTACGAACCTATTTTATCACCTTTGCCATGATCAGGTCTGGAAGCCAGGGGGCCAGCCGATTGAGCCGCCAAATGAAACGGCCGGCCGGGCTGAGCACCATGAGTCGGGGACGGCGATGGGCGGCTTCGAGGATGGCGGCGGCGACTTGTTCGCACGTCTGGATGCCGGGAGCCTTTCGTCGATCCTTGGCATCCTGCCAGTTTCCCTGGCGCAGAATGCCTTTGGCCCCAAGTTGCGCGCCGCTGGTGAAATAGGGACAGACCGTGCTGACGCCGATGCCGTAAGGCCTTAGCTCGACCCAGAGCGTCTGGCCCAGGCTGTTGAGCGCAGCCTTTGACGCGGCATAAGCGCCGCTGGTGGGTACGCCCAAAAAACTCGCCACGGAAGAGATATTGACGACCACCCCGCGGCTCTGTTTGAGGTAGGGCAATGCCGCCTGTGTGCAATGGTATGCGCCAAAATAATTCACGGCGAATTGCCGTTCCATGTCCCCCGGCTGTAAATACTCGACCCGGCCCGCTACCAACATCCCGGCATTGTTGACCAGGACATCGATCTGTCCGAAATGTGCGACCGCGCTCTCGATCAATTGTCTACACTGTTCGGGGTCGCCGATATCGGCAGGGAGAGGGAGCGCCGTCTGCGGGCCGCCAAGCTCGACTGCGAGATCGGCCAACACGTCGGCGGAACGCGCCGCCAGCGCCACCCGCGCCCTGGCTTGGCGGAAAGCGATTGCAGTCGCCCGGCCAATGCCCGTGGAAGCGCCAGTGACGATTACGACTTTGTTGCTGAAATCCGGCTTGTTGTAGCCCCTTGCATATTGCAACATGGGCTAGGAGGGCTGGCGCTGCTCGAAAATCCGGTCGGTCTTCGCCGCGGCGATGAAATCATTCAGGTGCAGGCCTTCCACGAAATGCGTCCACCATCGCACCGTCACCTTGCCCCATTCCACCAGCAGCGCCGGATGATGATCCTGTTCCTCAGCCATCGTCCCCACCCGATTGGCGAATTCCAGCGCCTGCACAAAGTTCTTGAACTTGAAGGCCCGCTCCAACTTGGGCAATTCATCGCCATCGACGATGCGCCAGTCGGATACGAACGGATAAAGCTCGGCCACTTCCACCGCGGTCATGGCTTTGCTATCGGCGCTATAGCCGCTGCAGGTCATATCGGCGAGTTGGGTGGGCTCGCTCATGTCAGTGCACCTGTCCCGAATCGAAGCCCGTCAGCGGCGGTTCCGGCAGCCCCGCCCCTTGCGTCTTTATTTCGCCAAAACGCTTTTCGTAATTGGCCAGGTTCGTGCTTAGCGCCTGAAGCAGAAGCTTGGCGTGATAGGGCGTGAGCACGATGCGTGTATGCACTCGCGTCTTGGGGACGGCGGGAGTGACGTGCGCGAAGTCGATGAAAATCTCGTTGTAATTCTGGTTGATGATGGCGAAGTTGGCATAGTTCGGCTGGATATCCACCGGGACTTCGATTTGCAATTGTTTGCCTGGTTTGGCGTCGGCCATGATATTGCTCCTTTAGCGCGTGATGGTGAGGGCGCTCGTCCGATCCGCTCGCAAATCCATGCAGTTCACGCCCTGCACGACGCCTTCTTTGGCCGGGATTTCGGCAGCGGGAAAACGGATGATTTTACCCAACTCGGAGATGATGAAGATGTCGTCCTCATCCCGCACAACTGCGGCTCCGACCAACTCATCGACCTTGATCGCCGTCTTCCCCCCGGCTCCGGGCGCTTTGTTGGCACGGAAGCCCGACATCTGCCGCACAGTGCCGCGCCCATCGCTCCCCAACATAAAGACGGCGCTCTCCTTGGTGACGGATGCAACTGCAACGACCGGATCATCGGGTTGCAGGCGGATACCCAGGCAGCCGCGCACGGGCGCCTGTTGTTCGGAAAAGCGGATGGCCAGACCCGAACGGCTGGCGATGAAGAGATCGGAATGCCCATCCGACCAGCAAGCCGCCGCCGGTTGCCCGCTCTCGCGCAGATCGAGCAAGGTTGTGCCCGGACGCATTCGTTCCCCCACCAGATGAGCGGCAAAGCGGCGCACCTGCCCTCGTTCGCCCGTAATGACGAGATAGGCGCCAGCATCGGCAGGGAGCACGCAGGCCAGGCGTTCGTCCGCGGCCAGGTTGAGCACAGCCAGTAGAGATTGGCCCCTTGCCCGTATGGGCGCTTCGTCCAGGGCTGCCACTGGCAGGCGGAAAGCCCGCCCGCGATTGCTGATCACGAGCAGGGCGGCGCTCTCGTCCGCCGTCGCCAAAAACGCAGGCTTATCGTCGTCCGGCGATTCCAGATCGAACACGCCCATGCCGCCGCGACGCTGGCGGGTGTAGTGGTGGCGCGGCGTTCGTTTGGCCATGCCTTCAGCGCTGATGCTGATGACGTTGATCGTTGTGGGCGGCTCGCTTGGCTCCGCCGGAAACGATTCGGCGGTGGCGCGGACGCGTGATTTCGTCAGCCGCTCGATTTCATCCTCCAGGGTTTCGATATAGGCGATAATTGCTGGCGAGGCCAGGCTGAGATCGGGGTGTTCGATGGTCATGGCAAATAGTGGGTTGGAGAGAGGATTCTTGAGCAGCATTGTGCCCGCGGCGTCAGGCTGTGTCAAAAATACCGGAGTTCGGGCATCAACCCGCGCGCCGAAATATCGACCTGAAACCCAGAGTTTTGTATAATTCCAGGTTGCCCCTTACAGTGGAAAGATGCGCAGGGCGTTTTCTTTATCCCGTTAGGAGCCTAATAAAATTCTGGAGCAAGTCAATGACTCAATCTCAAGTTGCCATTCTTCGCACCTCTCCGCGCACCATTCTGGCCGATTATCATCGTCTGATGAATCTGGCCGGTTATCAGGACGTGGTTGCCAAAGATGCGGATACGGCTTTGAAAGTCAATATATCCTGGCATTTTTTCTATCCCGGCAGTTCGACCACACCCTGGCAGTTGGAAGGCGTGATCCGCAGCTTGAAACAGGATGGCTACGATCCCAACCTGATCCATGCCTGCCACAATCGCACGGTCGTGATCGACGCCTATCTGGGCGAGCGGGAAAATAAGCAGATCAATGTCGTGCAGGCGCACGGTTTGCGCAATGTTCACCTCTATGAAGATGGCGAGGAATGGATTCATATCCGCGATGCGGTGGGCGATCTGGCCGATCAATTCCTCGTGCTCAATGATGTTTACCCCGACGGCTTTTACATTCCCAAACGCTTCATCGGCGAAAACATCATCCATTTGCCCACGGTCAAAACGCATATTTTCACCACCACCACCGGGGCGATGAAGAACGCCTTCGGGGGATTGCTCAACGAACGCCGGCATTGGACGCATCCCGTCATTCACGAAACCCTGGTCGATCTGCTCATGATCCAGCAGCACATCCACCGCGGCCTGTTTGCGGTGATGGACGGCACCTTTGCCGGCGATGGGCCTGGCCCTCGTTGCATGATCCCCTATGTGAAAAATGTGATCCTCGCCAGCTCCGACCAGGTGGCCATTGATGCCATCGCCGCCAAGCTCATGGGTATAGATCCCATGTCGATCGATTTCATCCGCATCGCCCACGAAAAAGGCTTGGGCTGCGGCGATCCCAGCCAGATCGAGATAGTGGGGGACGAGGTCGAGATGCAGAAAAACTGGCACTTCGTCGGCCCCTTCCAGAAGATGACGTTCGCCTCGCGCATGCAGCACAAGATTTATTGGGGGCCGCTGAAAGGCCCGATCGAGTGGTCGCTAAAAACAGTTCTGGCCCCTTGGAGCTATCTGGCTTCGGTGCTCTATCACGACACCTTCTGGTATCCTTTCATCGGCAAGCAGAAAATGCAGGCGGCGCTGGCCAGCGAATGGGGTCGTCTGTTCCGCAATTGGGAAGCGCTTGTCCCCGACGAAAAAGGGTATCCCAACGTCGGCATACAGGCTCCCGAATTCCAGCGCGCCGGATTCTCCGCCTTCCGCCAGTCCTTCGGCATCCTCTTCACCGCCCTGACCGAAGCGCCCGAAGTGGCGGCGGCGCGGCGGCGACGTGGCGCTGGCGGCCACTACTGGTATCAGGAACATGAGCAGGGAAAGGGCGGCTCGAATCGGGCGCTGTTGCTGCTCTTGCTTGTGCCGTTCCTAGTGCTGTTGATTCTGCGCTTGCGTCGCCAGGACGGCAGCCCAATGCTGGAAGAAATCACCGAACCAGAGGGTTAGTTCTGCCACACCGCCGCAAACTCGTTTCTATTCCCGCGCAAGGCGAGGCTATTTACCGCGGCGCTCGCCTTGCACTTCACTACCCACCATGGAGTAGCCTCAACCAGGACCGCCGATGGACCCTACTTCCGCCATAGAACAAATCGAAAACAGCCTGAACAACATCTCGAATAATACGCAACTGGCGCTACACATTTTGCTATCGCTTATTGTGCTAGTTGTGTATTTTGTTCTGCGTCGATTTGCTCGCGCGCAGATCAACAAACGCAAGTTGACGCCGAAACAGCGCTATCGTTGGAACCAACTGGTTCACTACAGCTTGTTGGCGGTAACAGTGCTTCTGTTGGGCATTCTATGGATTCAGGGCATCAGCGAGCTGGCAACGATACTCGCCATCATCCTGGCCGGTCTCGCAATCGCCTTGCGCGAGCCGCTGACCAACATTGGCGGATGGGCGTATATCATGGCACGTAGACCCTTTGAATTGGGTGACCGAATAGAAGTGGACACAGTTCGCGGAGATGTCGCCGATATAAGCCCGTTTGAGTTTGTGTTGGCCGAGGTGGGCGAGGGCATGGGGGCGGAGCAGCCGACAGGGCGTGTCGTCCATGTGCCCAACAGTTATGTCTTTACTCATCGTATCGCCAACGCCACTCAGGGATTCATCATGGTTTGGGACGAGATCCCGGTGGTGGTCACGTTCGAGAGCAATTGGCGGAAGGCTAAATCCATGTTGGAGGAGATCCTGCACAGCCACACAGATGCGTTAGCGAAGGCGGCGCAAGAACAACTTGGAAAGACCAAGTCGGTTCTGGTTTTACCCCAAGCTGCGACTGACCCCATCGTGTTTACAGCGGTCATCGATTTCGGTGTGGAGTTGACGTTGCGCTATCCCGCGGATGTGCGCGGTCGGCGTCAGCTCAAAAACGATATCTGGGAAGATATTTTGCGCGCATTTGCAATCGAGGACGACATTGATTTCGCCTATCCCACCCAACGTCTGTACACCAACCCGGCGGAAGGCAAACGGGGAACGGGCGGCCCAAAAACGGTGATGGCGGAATCGCCGTCGGAATCACAGTAGGAATTCTGCCAGAGACGATTTGCGGTCTGTGCTAGAATAGTAAGTTGCAGGTCATTTGATCCGTAATCCTGAATCAAATCGGGCGTAACCCGTCCGTCAATCGATAATAACCATTATGCTAAAGAGTCTATTCAACAAAGTCGTCGGCGATCCCGACGAGAAAGAAGTCAAACGCATTCAGCCCATCGTGGATGCAGTCAACGCCCTGGCGACTGAATTCGAGCGCATGAGCGATGAAGAAATTCGGGCGCTCACTGCCGGTTTTCGCCAGAGAATCAAAGATGAAACCAGCGCCATGCGTCAGGAACTGGTGGAACTGCGCGAGGAACAGGCGGAGGCCGAAGACCCCTCTGACATCGACCGTATCAAGCGCCAGCTCGAAAGCGTTAAGCAAGACATCCACGAGACCGAGGAGGATATCCTCAACGAAATCCTGCCGCAGGCTTTTGCCGCGGTGCGCGAGGCGGCGTCTCGCACCCTGAGCCAGCGCCATTACGATGTGCAGATCATCGGCGGCGTGGTGTTGCACCGCGGCAAGATCGCCGAGATGAAAACCGGTGAGGGCAAGACGCTGGTCGCCACTTTGCCGTTGTATCTCAATTCGCTCACAGGACGGGGCGTGCATCTGGTCACGCCCAACGATTATCTATCGAAATATGGCGTGCAGTGGATGGGGCCGGTCTATCATTTCCTGGGCGTCAGCGCCGCCGTGATTCAGAGCGGGGCCGGCAATCCCGACCAGGCCTCCTTCATCTTCGACCCCGACTTTCCCAGCGAGGACGATCGGTTCCGCAATCTGCGACCGATCACCCGCCGCGAAGCCTATCGCGCCGACATCCTCTACGGAACCAACAATGAATTCGGCTTCGACTACTTGCGCGACAACATGGTCACCGAGGCCAGCCAGGTCACGCAGCGGGAATTGCACTTCGCCATCATCGACGAGATCGACAACATCCTGATCGACGAAGCCCGCACACCCTTGATCATCTCAGGCCCGGCGCAGGAATCGAGCGAGGACTATCGCAGATTCGCACAGATGATGCCGCGGCTCAGGGAAGAGGATGATTACAAAGTCGATGAAAAGGACCGGGTGGTCACGCTGACGGACGACGGTCTGAGCAAGATCGAAAGTTGGGCGGGCGTGCCGGATGGGGCCAGTCTATACGACCCCGAATACGCCGAGATGGCCCCCTACATGGATAATGCCTTGCGGGCGGCGGTGCTGTTCAAGCGCGACAAGGATTACGTCGTGCAGGATGGGGAGGTGATCATCGTCGATGATTTCACCGGGCGGTTGATGTATGGCCGTCGCTATTCGGAAGGTCTGCACCAGGCAATCGAGGCCAAGGAAGGGGTGCAGGTGCGCCGCGAGAACCTGACGATGGCCACTATCACTTTCCAGAATTTCTTCCGTATGTATCGCAAGCTGGCGGGCATGACCGGCACGGCCGCCACCGAGCGTGAGGAATTCCACCGTATCTATAACCTGGATGTGGTGGCTATCCCCACCAATGTGCCGGTGGTGCGCGCAGATCACCCTGACCTGGTCTACAAAACGCAGCGGGCAAAATTCAACGCCGTGATCGAAGAAATCATGCGTGCGCATGAAACAGGCCAGCCGATCCTCTTGGGCACAAGCGCCATCGAGACATCGGAATTTGTGTCCAACCTGATGCGGCGGCGCGGGCTGGAACACAATGTCCTCAACGCCAAGAATCACGAACGCGAGGCGGTGATCATCGCCCAGGCGGGACGGCCAGGGGCGATCACCATCGCCACCAATATGGCCGGGCGCGGCGTCGATATTCTGTTGGGCGGTAATGCCGAGAATCTGGCCCGCGACGAATTGCGGCGCAGCGATTATGAACTGAATGAAATCTCGCAAGCGGAGTGGAACGAGGCGATTGAAATGCTGCGCAAGGGCGGGGATCCGACCACGCGTTTCGATGCCGAATGGGCCAGGGTGCTGACAGCGCAATGGCGGCAGACCAAAGCCGATGCGGATAAGATCCGGGCGGCGGGCGGCCTGTACGTGATCGGCACCGAGCGGCATGAAGCCCGGCGCATCGACAATCAGTTGCGTGGGCGTTCCGGCCGCCAGGGTGATCCCGGCCAGTCGCAATTCTACCTGTCGCTGGAAGACGATCTGATGCGTCGTTTCGGTGGTACGACCTTGCAAAATATCATGGACCGGCTGGGCGTGGAAGAGGATATGCCGATCGAGGCCGGCGTCGTCAGCCGGGCGATCGAGCAGTCGCAAACGCGGGTTGAGGGCTACAACTTCGATATCCGCAAACACGTGCTCGAATACGACGACGTGGTCAACAAACAGCGCGAGGTGATCTACGACCAGCGTTACCGTATCCTCAATGAACCCACGTTGAAGCCGACGATTCTGCGCATGGTCGGCGACTACATTCACAACACTGTCAAAACCTTCGTGGGCGGACGATACGAAGAAGATTGGGACCTCGAGGCTTTGCACAGCGCCATGTTGCGGATGATGCCTTTGCCTGCCGAGGAGACGGCTGAGTCGTGGAAGGGCATACGCGAAGACGCTCTGGCGGATCATCTCACCGCGATGGCGGAAGAAGCCTACGCCGCCAAGGAAGAGCGGTTAGGCGCGGAGAATATGCGCCGCATTGAGCAGTTGCTCATGATTCAGGTCGTCGATCATCGCTGGGTGCGGCATCTGACCGATCTGGATGTGCTGCGCGAAGGTATCGGCCTGCAGGCTGTCGCCCAACAGGATCCGCTGGTGGCCTATAAGCGCGCCGCCTACGAGATGTTCTCGGAATTGCTGGCAAGCATCGAGGAGGATGTGGTCACACGCATATTCCTTGTCGAAATGGTGCAGCAGCAACAACGCCGGCAGGTGCGGGCGATTCATGCCAGCGCTGGAACTGCCGGCGGCGATGGCAAACCGGAACCGCAACGCAACGCCGGGCCGAGTCTGGGGCGCAATGATCTCTGTTATTGCGGCAGCGGACGCAAATACAAGAATTGCCACATGAAAGCGGATATGCGGGGCGGCAATGGCGATGGCAGCGCCAGTCGCAAACAAGCGCAACCCGCAGGCGCAACGGCTGGCGATAGCGATGGGCAGCGTTCGCGCAAATCGAAGAAACGGCGACGATAGCGTTTTCGCTCAGGAGATATTGATGTTTACACTCAAGAACCTGAAAGTCAGGGATGCCTATTCTCGGGATCTGGTCGATTCACTGATCGTGCAGCCGGATGAAGATTTCGCAGAGGTGGTCAAACGTTTCGCCAATATGCCGACAGCGCGCGGCATCTTTGTCGCAGATCAGCATCAGCATTTGCTGGGCGTGATCACGCGCCGCGACCTGTTGGAATGGTCGCGCGTTCGCGTTGGAGCTTTCTTGCACCCTGTCACGCCCGATATCGCCACGAATTTCCGTGTGGTGCAACTGATGCATGCCTCGACTGCTGGTGACATCATGCATCCGGAAAGCCGCCGCGCCGGGGTGGTGGTGGAGGATTCGTTGGCGTACGCACTGAAGACGATGATCGAATTAGATTTGATCGTGCTGCCGGTCGTCGATGAGCACGGGCACATCATCGAGGACTTAAAACTGGACGAAGTCCTCTTGCTGATCACGGAAGAAGATCAACAATCCTGATAGCGCGGTGAAATGCAATATGCATCGAGCAATCACGGCCTGTCGATGCCGCGAGCATGGGTGGAGGTAGCATCCAGGTCGGACCACGGACGGATGCAGATGGCAGCCGCAATTTTGGTCTGCGCTTTCCCCCTTCATGCTCACCCGTGCTAAAATCGCCAGCCAATGACCCAACTCTGGAATTCTCCGCTTGGCCCATTTGTCTGGCTGGCCGGGAGCGCTATTGTGCTCCTGGTTCTGGGCAAGTATAGACGGGAGCTTCGACTCAGCAATGCGATGCCAGCGACTGTCACTGGCATCGCATTGCTGCTATGGCTGATTCTGCGCTTTCAAGCGGATCAGCCCGAACTGCTGTGGTCATGGCGCACCGAATTGGGCTGGGAGGCGACATTACGCATCCATCTCGATGGCTGGTCCTGGCTGGCGGGCCTGGGCGTCCTGCTCATCAGCTTTGTAGCCGTGGCATTGCCAGGCTGGCGTTGGCAGCCTGGTTTCGTCGATCCGCGCATTTGGGTGTTGCTGTCCGCTTCTGCGGGGCTGCTGGTCTTGCTCTCCGGAACCTGGTTGACCCTGCTTGCTTGTTGGGTTCTCCTCATGCTGGCAGCAGGATTGATAGCCGACGAAACCGCTGGTTTGGTCTGGGCGATGGGCGCTTTGACGGTGTTGCTGCTATTGCTGGCGTTCTTGGTGAATGGCAGCGACAACTTTGGCTCGGTGTTGGAATCTCTGAGCCTGAATATCCAGGCTCAATTCCTGGTCGTTCTTGCCGGTGTGATCGCGCTGGCAGTCTATCCTTTTCATCTCTGGCTGGATGCCGATTCGCCTCGCGCGCCCGGACGCCAGTTGGCGATCCAACTCGCACCCGGCATCCCGGCTTTTTACCTGCTTGGCCGGTTCGATTTGCCGCTTCTTTCCAGTCAGGTCTGGGTGACGCTGGTCGTCATCGCCCTGTTCGGCAGCGCCCTGGCCGCGTGGGCATTTCAGGATGAACGGCGTTCCTCCACCTTTCTGCTGATCAACCGCTGCACCTGGGCGGTGCTCGCGCTGGGGTTGGCGCGTTCACCCGCCCCCACAGGCGGCATATTCCCCCTGGCGCTGCTGATGCTGGGCGCGGCGCTCTGGACAACAGCGGGGGTAGCGCAATGGCACTACAATTGGCGATGGCCTGCGATTCTGGGCATTCTCGTCCTTTTTGGTTTCCCCCTCACCCCCGGCTTCCTGCCCAACCTGCTTTTGGGGACATTGGCCAGCACCTCCATTGGTTTCGCCGCCTGGCTTCTTGTGCTCCTGGCCCAAAGCCTGATTTTCACGGCGCTGCTTTTGCGGCGTTACCCACAGCCAGAAGAACCGGGCACGCCCACCGCCTTTGCCCCCATCTCGTTGGCCCTCACCCTGGCCCTGAGCGCGGGCCTCGCCATTTACTGGGGCGTATTCCCAGCCGCTCTGGTCAATCTGGCGGGGACGACGGAAAACCTGACCACGGACATTCGGGCCGCGATGAGCGGCTTTGGCCTTAGCAGTTGGCTCATGATCCTGTTGCCGATTCTGTTTGGCGCTTTGCTCGCCCTGGCTGATGTGCGTCTCTTCGCCAATCTACGCGACTGGCAAGAAACTGTGGCGCAAACAGCCGGTCTCCGGTGGTTGTACGCAATCGTCGGGCGCGGGCTGGCGTTATTGGCGTATCCCATGGGATTTGTCGCCGATCTGATCGACGGCGCCGGGCAATTCGGTTGGGTGTTGTTCGTCGTATTGGTCGCCCTGATTCTGTTCGCCTGAGCTTCAATCCGCATCATTCCCAATGCCTTCACTCGACGAATTCATTACACTCACCAGCCCCATCGCCCTGCAGGGCGCTATCGGTCTAGCCGTGTTCTTCGTTGCCGTTATGCTCATTTTCAGCGATTGGCGACTGGCGCTGCTCGCCTATGCCGGGCTGCAAGTGTTGTCCGGCATTTTGCTCAGCCAGCTCTTGCCGCCGGAATGGGCGCTGTTGCAATGGATCGTCGGCGGTCTGGTGGGCGTGATGTGGTTCCTGGCGGCACGGCGCTCGGACACCATGCAACGCCGACAGATGGGCATCCCCTGGTGGCAACCACAATGGCGCTTCAACCCCTCCACACTGATGCGACTGGCATTGGTACTGGTGCTGATGGTCGCCTTCACCGTGCAACGTCCTTTACTGCCAATCCCCAAACTCCCCACCGACCTGGCGCGTTTTGCTACCTTCCTGGCCCTGGCGGGATTGGCGGGCCTGGGCCTCGGTGACCGCCCACTCCGTTGGGGATTGAGTTTGTCCATGTGGATTCTTGCGACCAGTTTCGCCATTCATGCCCTGCAAGTTGACGCCCCAACTGTCGGCCTGTTATCCGGTCTG
This sequence comes from Caldilineales bacterium, assembly GCA_024102915.1. Taxonomy (GTDB): domain Bacteria; phylum Chloroflexota; class Anaerolineae; order J102; family J102; genus JAGFJG01. The sequence continues at coordinate 56,586 of JAGFJG010000157.1, read as the reverse complement.
CAACTGCTCCTGGGCTTTGCCATCTCCTATCTTATGATCGCCGACAGCGCTCGCTTCTGGCCTCGTCCGGAGGAACATTGACACTGCTCGTCGCTGCGCTCGGCTGGCTGCTGGCGCTGGCCCTGATCGCCAACATCCTGCGTCGCCGCTCCTGGCTGCCCGGCCTGTTGGTGGCCGCGGGATTGGCGTTCCTAGCCCTGCAACTGTGGCGCATGCCGATCATGGGCAATGCCGAACTATTCGGGCGCACGCTCGATCTGGCGCAATCGAGTTATTTCTTTGGCCTCACCATGCAACTCGACGCCAGCGCTCGCGCCGCCTTCCTGATCCTGCTCTGGTGGGGAGCGATCTTCGCCCTCGCCGCCGCCTGGACAAATGCCGACCGGGCGCTGGTTCCGGCAATTCCTCTTATCCTCAGCGCTCTGTTGCTCGTACTCTGCACCCAATCGCCGCTCTTGTGGGCGCCGATGTGGTTGGCTCTGGCCGCGGTTGTCATCACATTTCCCGCCCAGGGCGCCGGTCCCCGGCTGGCTCGCGGCGCCTTGCGCACGCTGCTCGCCCCGGTTCTGGCCCTGCCCCTGTTCCTCTTTGCCTCCTGGGTGCTGAACCAGAGCAATCTGGCGATTGATGACCCCCAACTCTGGACGACCGCCTGGCGCGTCCTGGTCATCGCCCTGGCGATCCTGCTGACGCCCGTCCCCTTGCACGGATGGATCGTCGCCCTGGGTGAACACGCGCCGCCTTTCGCCGCTGCGTTCGCGGTCGGCGTCTGGCAACTGACCGTCTACACCTTCATGCGCCGGGTATTGTTCGCGTACCCGACTGTGGTCGAATTCGCCGATCCGGCCGTGCTGCTGCCCTGGGTGGCCGTAATCCAGATGGCGTGGGCGGCGCTTTTCGGCCTGAGCAGCAACCGTCTCAGCCAGCTTTGGGGATACCTGCTGCTGTTCGATTTCGGGGCCGCCTTCCTGCTCTGGGGCGTCACCGGCGAATTCGGGGTTCAGTCCATGCTCTGGCTCTTCCTGGCGCGACCGCTGGTATTGCTGTTGGTTGCTGCCGGTCTGCGCACACTCAATGCCCGCTATGGCGAGAATGTCTCTTACGATCGGATCCATGGAGCCGCCCGGCGTCTGCCGTTCGCTTCGATTGGCGTCGTGGCGGGCGGCCTGTTTTTGCTGGGATGGCCGCTGGGCGCTCTATTCCCCGCCCGATTCTCGGCTTACCTGCTGACAGAGAGTAGTGAGAATCGTATTTTCATCATTGTTTTAGTGGCGTTGTTACTCGCCTCACTGGCCATGATCCGGGCGCTCCGGGCTGTCGCTCAGCCGCTGGCCGATCCCCAACTCTTGCGCGAGCCCCGGCGTCTGGGCTGGCTTATCACCCCGCTGATCATCATCGGCCTCCTGGTTTTTCTGAACCCGGGCATCTTCGAGCCGATCACATCCAGACTGGCGTTTTGGATGTCCACCATTTGAACCGCCGCTCGCTAATGGCGCATTTGTTCGGCGCAAACCATAGACGACTAATGAAATGCTAATGCTTCTCCGATGCACTGCATATTTTGATCGCTCATGATAAGAAGCTACGGGCAGAGTAGACTATCCTGGGAGACCCTGGCTCTTTCGTCGCCCAGGCGTGGCGACTCGCCCAACCGCATTTGATTTAGAATGAACGACTTGACAGAGGTATTCATGTTTAGAGATTTGATTGGAAATCGCAGTGTTGAGTTTGACCCCGAAAAGCTGGATTCACTGTTGCCCGAAAAACTGCCGATTCTGCCGCTACGCAACATCGTGGCGTTGCCGTTGGCGGTGATACCTTTGGCGGTGGGGATACCACGTTCGGTGAAATTGGTTGAAGAGGCCATGGAAGGGACGCGCCTGATCGGGCTGGCCGCCATGAAAGACCCGGACATCGAAGAGCCGGGACCAGAGGAAATATTCGAGACAGGCACCGTTGCACTCATCCATCGTGTCGTGCACACGGATGATGGCGCTTTGCAGGTCATCGTGCAGGGGATCGAGCGCTTCCGCATCCAGGAATGGTTTACCGACAAAACTTATCTGCAAGCGCAGGTCGAACTGGCGCCTGAGACGCCCGAAGAGGATTTGCAGGCCGAGGCGCTGCGCCAGAGCCTGGTGCAGGTGGCGACCGAAGTCGCCGATCTGCTGCCCAATATCCCCGAAGGCGCGGCTGGTTTCCTGGAACAATTGAAGGACAACCGCCAACTGGTTTACATCATCGCCGCCAATGTCAGCATGGAGATCGCCGAGGAGCAGTCGATTCTGGAGACGGACTCGGTCAATGAAAAGATGCGGCAGTTGATCACCATTTTGATGCATCAACGCGAAGTGCTGACCATCCGCCGCCAGATCGCCGAAGACGCCTCCGAAGAGTTGAACAAGACGCAGCGCGAATACTATTTGCGCCAGCAGATGGAAGCCATTCGCAAGGAGTTGGGCGAAAGCGACGAGCAGGAAGCCGATGTGGCCGAATATCGCCGCAAGATCGCCGAAGCCGGATTGCCAGAAGAGGCCGAGAAGGAGGCGCTGCGCGAGTTGAAGCGGTTGGAGAAAATGCCGCCGCAGGCCGCCGAGCACTCTGTGATCAAGACCTACCTCGACTGGCTGGTGGAACTCCCCTGGAACAAACTGAGCGAGGACAACCTCGACATCCCGCACGCACGCCGGGTGCTGGACGAAGACCACTACGATCTGCAAAAGGTCAAAGACCGCATCCTCGAATATCTGGCTGTGCGCAAGCTGGTCAGCGAGCGCGGCATCGAAGACGCCGAAGGGCATGAGGGCGAGGTGCAGGAAGCGATGGGCGCGATCCTATGCTTTGTCGGCCCGCCCGGCGTGGGCAAGACCAGTTTGGGCAAGAGTATCGCTCGCTCGCTAGGCCGCGAGTTCTCGCGCATGAGCCTGGGCGGGATGCGAGATGAGGCCGAGATACGCGGGCATCGCCGCACTTACATCGGGGCTATGCCCGGACGAATCATTCAGGCGATCAAACGCACGGGCACGCGCAACCCCGTCTTTATGCTGGACGAGGTGGACAAGATCGGCATGGACTGGCGCGGCGATCCCAGTTCCGCTCTGCTGGAAGTCCTCGACCCGCAACAGAACAATACATTCCGCGACCACTACCTGGACGTGGATTTCGATCTGAGCGACGTGATCTTCATCACCACAGCCAATACGTTGGAGACGATCCCCGCGCCGTTGCGCGACCGCATGGAGATCATCAGCCTGGAAGGCTACACCGAATACGAGAAATTGCGCATCGCCGAAGGATATCTGGTTCCCCGCCAGCGCCGCGCCAATGGTTTGCGCAAGGATGAGATCGCCTTCACCGAAGATGGCCTGCGCATGATCATCCGCGATTACACGCGCGAGGCGGGCGTGCGCAATCTGGAGCGGGAGATCGGGCAGGTGTGCCGTAAGGTGGCGGTGAAGATCGCTGCCGGCGATGCCGAGCTCATCGAAGTGCGGCCCGCGGATGTGCGCGAGTTCCTGGGCAAGCAAAAGTTCTTCTTCGACGCCGGGCTGCGCACCGAACGACCGGGCGTCGCCACCGGCCTGGCCTGGACGCCGGTGGGGGGTGACGTGCTCTTTATCGAAGCGACCAAGATGAAGGGCAAGGGTCAGCTTACCACCACCGGCCAATTGGGCGATGTGATGGAAGAGTCCGTGCGCATCGCTTTTAGCTGGATTCAGGCCAGCGCCGAAAAGCTGGGCATCGACCCTGACCTTTTCGAGAATACCAATTTCCACATCCATGTGCCTGCGGGCGCTACGCCCAAAGACGGCCCCAGCGCCGGCATCACCATGGTCACCGCCCTGACCAGCCTGCTCACCCGCCAGCCTGTGCGCTCGGAAGTGGGCATGACCGGTGAGATCACCCTGCGCGGGCAGGTGCTGCCGATCGGCGGGCTGAAGCAGAAGGTGTTGGCCGCGCATCGGGCCGGGCTGCGAACGGTGATCTTGCCCGACCGCAACGAAGCCGACCTGGACGAATTGCCGGATGACGTGCGCGAGGTGATGACCTTCGTGCCGGTCGAGCGCATGGAACAGGTGCTTGCCGCCGCTCTGCAAACCGAAGAGTCGGAATCACCCATCGCCCCTGAGTCAGCATTGCTTGAACCGGCGTTGAACTAGCGCCCCGTACTTCTTTCACGTACTCATCCTCTTTCTCCTCCTCACCCGACGTGCGAGGGATGAAAGAGGATGAGTATTTCGTTTTTCGCAGATTTGAGCCGGAAGAATCTGCGCCAATCTGCGGACGGATTGTTAGGACCGGTTCGACCAGATCAGATGCGACCTACGATGATTTGGCGAGGGTGTGTGGCGTGATAGAATGAAGGGCATGGCATCGCCGTCACAGCCTTCAGGACAGGGGCCTTTACCCTCCATAGCATACCGGTTTCCGCGGTATCTTTCGCGGCAATTCAGCCGGATACTGGATCGCTATCAGCCGTCTGAAACGACGGTGCTTTTAGGGACAGCGATCCTGGTGGGGGCGCTGACGGGATTGGCATCGGTGGCCTTTATCAAGATGATTGCGTGGGTGTTCCGGTTGGGTTATGTGGATTTGCCCAACCTGATACCGCAGATAGGGCGAGGCTGGTTGATCATCATCCCTACTTTGGGTGCGCTGATCGCCGGGCCCATTCTGGCCTACATTGTGCCGGAAGCCAGGGCCAGCGGCATCCCAGCTGTGATGGAATCACTGGCATTGCGTGGCGGCCAGATTCGCGCCCGGGTGGCGATTTTCAAACTCCCGCTCACGGCTTTGACCATCGGCTCCGGCGGGTCGGCGGGACGAGAAGGGCCGATCGTGCAGGTGGGTTCGACGCTGGGTTCGGTGATCGCACAGTTATTGCGCCTGTCCGAAAACCGCACACGCAATCTGTTGGCCTGCGGCGCGGCTGCCGGCATATCCGCCGCGTTCAATGCGCCGATCGCCGGAGTGGCTTTTGCCCTGGAGGAGTTGGGCGGCGAATTGGGTTTGGGCATGTTGGGCAATGTCGTCATCTCCTCTGTGGTGGCCACGATCGTCAGCGCCGCTCTGACCGGCGGGGGTGAAACCCTGGTCATTCCCCTGCAGCGCCTGGCCGAGCCGAGCGCAATCCTGTTTTATGTGCTTCTTGGCGCCATCGCCGGGCTTTGGGGCGTTGTTTATATCAAGGCTTTTTATGCGGTCAGCAATCTTTTCGATAATCGTTGGCGCAGACTGCCTCCCTGGGTGAGACCGGCAACCGGCGCCCTCATTCTGGGTTTGATAGGATTTATCTATCCCGCATTCCTGGTCTGGCGCGGCTACGATCCAGGTCTGGTCAATTATGGACTGCCTGTTGCCGAGAATATCCCGGCCATTTATGGTTCCGGGTTTGCATTTCTGGAGCAGGCGTTGCACTCGCCATTACCGCTGCAACTGGCGGCGATCCTGCTGGTCTTGAAGCTGGCCGGGACCTCACTAACGCTGGGGTCTGGCAGCGCTGGCGGCCTGTTTGCACCTTCGCTTTTTATGGGTGCAATGCTGGGTACGATTGTGGGTCACCTTGTGGAGCAGATTTACCCGGCCAACATCATCGATCCGGCGGCCTTCGCCCTGGCGGGCATGGCGGGCGTCCTCACCGGAGCGGTGCGGGCGCCACTTACGTCGATGTTGATTGTTTTTGAACTGACGAACGATTACGCTTTCATCCTGCCGCTAATGGCGACCACCATTGTCTCCGCCATTGTGGCGCATCGCCTGCACCCCGAATCGATCTATACGCTGCGTCTAGCGCTGCGCGGCATCCGCCTGCGTCATGGCCGCGATGTCGATGTGCTCGATTCCGTGCTCGTTAATGACATCATGGGCGAGGCGCCGCCTTTGGTCCAACGAGACATGACGCTGCGCCAACTCCAACGTTACTTTCACGAAACCCATCATCACGGAACCCTGGTGGTGGACAAAGACGGCCTGCTGGCTGGTATCGTCACCTTGCAGGATTTGGGTCGGGCGATGAACATCGGGCTGGATCTGGAACGCACCGAGGTTGGTTCGATCATGACCAAGACCCTGTTGACAGCATTCCCGGACGAATCGATTGGCGCTGCATTGCAACGCATGGCCGTGCGTGACGTGGGACGCCTGCCGGTCGTCGATCGCCGCAACCCCAGGAAAATCCTCGGCATCGTCCGGCGCAGCGATATCGTGCGGGCTTATCGATACGGCATCCTGCACCGCGATGACCTGGAAGACCGCGCAAACCAGTTCCTCATCAGCAGGCGGGAGGGGGGAACCGAATTTGTGGAGCTCGTGGTCAAGCAGGGTTGCGTCGCGGATGGAAAACAGGTTTGCCAACTGCATTTGCCGCCGGAGACGCTGTTGACAACGCGCCGGCACGGGGATCAATTGAACCTGCTTCATGGCGATCATGTTCTGGAGAAAGGCGACATCATCCTGGCGCTGTCCGAGCCGCAATATGTTGAACAATTGCGGGCGTTGTTTGAGGAAGAGGCCGATTCGCCGGTTGAGCCCCCATGAGTCATAGCGAATCGTGGGGGGCGTGCGCGGCATGAGTAACCTATGAATCTGGCGAAGTCTCTGCGTCGATTCCCCGGCAACATCTGGGCGCTGTCATTGGTCAGTTTCCTGCGCGATGTGGCCAGCGAAATGTTGGTGCATTTGCTGCCCCTTTTTTTGGCGAATGTTTTGGGAGTGCGCATTTCCATTGTCGGCATCATCGAGGGCATCGCGGAGACGACATCAAGCCTGGTCAAAATCTATTCCGGCTGGCTGTCGGATCGGTTGGGGAAGCGAAAGGGTTTGACCGTAGCCGGATACAGTCTATCGACGCTGGCCATGCCCCTGCTCCTGGTCGCCCAATCCTGGCCCGTCGTGCTCCTCTACCGTTTTCTCGATCGGGTCGGCAAGGGCATTCGCACAGCCCCACGCGATGCCCTGATCGCCGATTCGGTCCGACCCGAACAGCGCGGGGCCAGCTTTGGTCTGCACCGTGCGGCTGACAGCGGCGGCGCTTTCGTCGGTCTATTGCTGGCGATGTTGATAGTCTGGCGGTTGCAGGCGGGGCAGGTGCAATTGGCGGCAGAAACTTTTCGCATTGTGGTGCTGTGGTCGCTGATTCCGGCCACGCTCGCTGTCGTTGTCCTGGTTTTGTGGGTGAAAGACATCGTCCGCCCACACAATGCCACCCTGCCCAGTTTTTCATTGACGGGACTGAATCCGACTTTCAATCGCTTCCTGCTGGTGTTGATCCTGTTCACGCTGGGCAATAGTTCGGACGCCTTCCTAGTGTTGCGCGCCCAAAGCGCCGGGGCCAGCGTGCTCATGATCCTGGGCATGATCGCCGTGTTCAACCTGGTTTATACCCTGCTGGCCGGGCCGGCCGGCGCGCTTTCCGACCGCATGGACAGGCGTCGCGTGATCACGGTCGGTTGGTTGATTTACACGCTGGTGTATCTGGGTTTTGCCGTCGCCAAAATCACCTGGCAATATTGGTTGCTCTATGCCCTTTATGGCATGTATTATGCCCTGACCGAAGGCGTGGCCAAAGCCTATGTGGCTGATCTGGTTCCGCAGCCAGAGCGACGCGGCTCGGCCTTCGGCCTGTACAATGGCGTCATCGGCCTCACGCTTCTTCCGGCCAGCGTTTTAGCCGGAGTATTATGGCAGGGCATCGGCGTCTGGTCGGGGCTTGGCCCGGCAGCGCCCTTCCTGTTCGGCGGCCTCCTTTCCCTGATTGCTGTTTTGTTGCTGTGGTTTTGGGTAAAACCCCGTCAGATTTCGGGCGAGAACGTATAAATCCGGCAGATGGTGAGCCTGCTCAGTTGCGAACCTGACCGAGCCAGAAGCTTATATGTTTGGCAAACTGAGCAAAATCGTCCAGATCTTGTAGTCTTTTGTGGACGATGTCCCAATCGATGCTCAGGTACTCGTGGATTAAGATATTGCGAAAGCCCGCTACTGGCGCAAGGCGGCGCGCCAGGTCAATTGGTATGATCTGCAACTCTCCCACTCGCAAGATCGCCTCATAGTAATCGCGTGGCTTTTGCGCATTTTCCAGCGTGATGATGCGATGGCTGATATCGATGCAGCATTGGGCGGCGACTTCAAGATTTCGCTCCACAATATCTCGCAAATAGGGATCGAGCGAAAATTCGTCCGCCGACCTATCACGCAGCGGCTCTAATCTCGCCAAGCGTTCGTTCAGTTCGTCTAAGCGCTTCTCGATACCGCTGAACTCTGGTGACATGATCTGTTTCCTGAAGTAGTTCGGCTTGTTGCATGCGGAGGATGGGAAGATAATCGCCATAAAGTCCCAGGACGCGCGCTTCAAACTCGACGAGGGTGACAAGGTCACGTTGGAAGAGTAATCGGCCCTGAGAGATCACGGCATATGCCAATTCGATGTCGGCATGGTTCAACGAGATCAAATCGATGTTTTCGTTGTCGAGTGCAATGACCAATTCATGATTGATTTCGGCGAGCAAAGATAAGTAATCTGCGCTTTCATCTGTGAGCATCGCAAAATCATAATCACTGGACGTGCTGACGCCGCCGCTAACGCGGGAGCCAAACAAATAGGCCAGTCCCACGTGCGGATTATCGGCGAAAGTCTGATAGACGGCGCTCTTGATAGAATCGAATTGCGTAGCTGCGACCATGCAGATGATCTTATCATCGGCCAGAGGCATGGGCAAAACCGGCTATGGTCGACCTGATCCGTGCCACCGCAAATTTTCCTGCACCATGATTGCCGGATAATCTCTCCGACGTGTATCATGCACCCATCGCAGGCGCATCCCAATTGGGTCAAGTGGAAGCGTCGTTGCGACCGTATTATTTGCCCTTCTGTCGCCACCCCTCCCTTTCCTCACCAGGAGCCGCAACCATGGCCGAAGCAGCACTGTCCGCCCCGGTCGAAACGAACAGCCGCGAGGTGCGCGGCTGGATGATGTACGACTGGGCCAACTCAGCATTTAGCACCACCGTCGTCACCACCCTGCTCGGCCCCTATCTGGCCAGCATCGCCAGAGGAGCGGGCGGGGTCAATTTCCTCGGCTTCAACTTCGAGCCGGACGCCTTTTTCCCTACCTGCGTTTCGATCTCTGTTGTCTTGCAAGTGCTTTTTCTGCCTATATTGGGCACAATCGCAGACTACTCGACCCTGAAGAAACGGCTGTTGCTGATTTTCGCCACGATCGGCGCGGCCTCGACCATTTTGCTCTTCATCATCCAGCCCGATCTGGTCGTGCTAGGCAGTAACGGCGCTGTGCTGCTGGCCGGTTTGCTATTCATTATCGCCAACCTCGCCTTTGGCGCAGCCGTGGTCTTTTACAATGCCTTTCTGCCCGACATCGCCGCACCGGAAGACCGCGATAAAGTCAGCTCACGCGGCTGGGCGCTGGGCTATCTGGGCGGCGGCCTGCTGCTGGCGATCAATCTGGTGATGATTCAAATGATCTCCGATAAGGCCCTGGCTGTGCGCCTGAGCATCGCCAGCGCCGGGCTGTGGTGGCTGGCATTCACCTATCTTTTTACTGCCCGCCGTCTGCGCCAGCGCCCCGCCCTCAAGCGCCTTTCCAAGGGCGAAGGCTATCTGACGCAGAGCCTCAAGGAACTGGGCAACACGTTACGCTGCATCTATAGCCTCTATCCCCAGACTCTGCGTTATCTAATCGCCTATCTGATCTATAACGACGGCATCCAGACCGTAATCGTGGTCTCGACCCTCTTCGCCGCCTCCGAACTGGGCGCGCCGGAGGAAATCCTCATCATCCTGGTGCTGCTGATCCAATTCGTCGCCTTCGGGGGAGCGCTGCTGTTCGGGTGGATGGCATCCAGGCTGGGGGCCAAGCGCTCGATTATCATCAGCCTGGTCGTCTGGGTGATCATCGTGATCAGCGCCTATGCGTTGCTCTACGAAATCTGGCAGTTGTTCGTGCTGGGCGTGGCGGTGGCCTTGGTGCTCGGCGGCTCGCAGGCGCTCAGTCGCTCGCTCTATTCGCAGATGATCCCGCGGCACAGTGAATCGGAGTATTTTGCGTTCTACGAGATCAGCGAGCGCGGCACCTCCTGGATCGGCCCCCTGGTCTTCGCCGTGGCTGTACAGATCACCGGCGGCACGCGCGTCGCCATCCTCTCGCTGATCCTGTTCTTCGTCGTAGGACTGGCGCTGTTGATACCGGTGAATGTTCGCCGGGCGATTGTGGAATCGGGCAACAACCCGGAAGGCGTGGTGCTGTAGGCCGTTTTCCCCGGCCTCGGTTGGCTGCGGAAACGTGATGCGTGAACAACATCTCACGCATCACGTTCGTTTTTCGACGCCAGGCGCCGATTACCGAAAATCGTCTGAGTTTTCGCTTCGATGTCAGTGGGCGTCATGATGATCTTCGCCAACCCTCTCAGCATGATACATCAACGAAAAGGTTGCCGGAACCCGTAAATTACGAGCGATGATCGCGCGCATCTGAGGGAGACGTTCGACCCGAAGGTCGGGGAGATTTTTGTCAGAATTCACAGCAAGAGGATCATTCTGAACAAGACTTTCAACCGATCTCCATTTGAATTTGAGAAACCCACCCTGTTGTCCGAGGATTGCTGCTGATCTCAATTGGTTTGCTTCAAGTACATCTTCTGCCGCGTTTTCGAGAACAATTGGTTCGAGATAGCACAAAGAAAGTTGCTCAGCAGTAATAGATGTATGCAAGCCAACCCGGCTCAAATCATAGTCGTCGTAGAATAGAACGATATCGTAAAGTGGTATCTCAGGAATAAAGTCAGAGCTCTGGCTTGTGCCGATAGGTCGATCCTTATCATATCGATCCGCTGTGACGAAATAATCTCGTCCTACCGTAAAGTCGCTCAGATTTTCGGCGGCGTCCGCAGCCAACATAGTTGGCGGCACACCATATCCTGACACAATCATGACGACTGCATTACGACCGTCATCGCCCCAGCCATCTGATCGCACTATCACCCGACATTTTCCGTCTTTGGATTTCAATTGTGTTTTCTTACTCTGAGCTGTCACAGGCCGGATCGCATACTCTAAAATGCCTTCCTGGTCCCGGGCGCTATCAAAGTAGCGATCGGTAATTGACCATTGAGCAGAATGTTCGTGCGCCCTGATTTTTCCGCCCCAGCCGCGCGCATCTGACATATCGTCCTCCCGAAAAAAGTGTGAGAGAAAAGGAATGAACAAAGGCGACGAACTGGTCGAAGCCTTTTATCGCACGTTCAACGAATCCGACCAGGATGAACGCGTGGTCAGGGGGTCAGCCATTCTGGCCGAATTATGCCAATTCGCCGGGCATGACCCGCGCTATCTGGGTTGGAGCTATCTGTTCGAGGGCATTTTGGTCACGGAAGAGCGTGAAGACTGGGGTGAGTCCGAACGCCTGTTTCGCAAAGCCCTGGCGGCGAATGATGCGACCATGCCGTTGTTGCTGGCCCGCACGCAACTCGCCCTGGCCGTGATCTGCGCCCAGCAGGATCGCTGGCTCGAATCGCTGGCGTTTTGTCGCCAAAGCCTGCCGATCTTTCGGGAACTCAATCTGCCGGTCGATATCGCCATGACCTTGCGCTATGTCGCCATCGCTCGCTACGAGGGCTATCTGCATGGCGAGTTCGGCGAAAGCGTGCTGGCGGAAGCGTTGGAAGCTACGGAAGAGGCGCTGGTCGTGCTCGATGCGGCGGAACAAACGACCGAGATCATCAGTCTGAGGTCGATGACATGGAGCTCGCGAGGCAATGTTTTCCAGGCCATGCATCGTTGGGATGAAGCCATCGCCGCCTATCGCCAACACAAGCGCATCACTGAAGGATTAGGCTATCGTTGCCGGGTGGCGGTTCCGCTGCACCAGATCGGCATCGCCTATCACCACATGGGTGCGGAGTACACGGACGATGCATTCGCCGCCTATTCCGAAGCGCTGGCGCTGTTCCGGGAGTGCGGCTACAAGGTCTTCGAAGTCGAGTTGCTGTCTGATCGGGCTTTGCTCTCCAAACGGGTGGGCGACATGGCGGCGGCGATGTCTGATTTCGATCTGGCCATCAACTGCATCGAGGCCATGCGGGAGGGCTTCTCCACCGAGTCGGCCCGGGCCGGATATCTGGCCATCGCTAGGCAGACCTTCGATCACGCAATCCTACTTTGTCTGGAGGTCGGGCAACCGCAAAAGGCTTTCGATCTGGTGGAACGGGCGCGCTCGCGGGCTTTTCTCGATCTACTGGCTGCGGGTTCGCCCGAACTGGAGCGTGAATCGGCCATGAGGCCGCTCTCTTTGGCTGAGGTGCAGGCCAGGTTGCCGCAGGACACGCTCCTGGTCGAGTATTTCACCACGGGGGTGGTGGAGGCCAGCGACCGGGGCAGGACGCAAGCCGCGCTGCGGGTGCAATTCCCGGCAGCCCGCACGCTCATCTTCGCCGTCACGAAGGATGATTTGCGGGTCGTCGATGCCGGATTATCGCCGAATGACCTGCTGCCGGCGCGGCTGGGGGGCGCAGTCGAGCGGCAATTCCTGTCGCGTCGCGTGCTCAGTGCACTCTATGAAAAACTGGTCGAGTCGATTTCCGACCTGTGCAGGGGGAAACATCGTTTGATAATTATCCCGCATGGGCCGCTGCACTATACGCCTTTTGCGGCATTGCTGGCCGGGGATGGCCAGCCGTTTCTGCGGGAGTCTGGGCCGGATCTGGTGTTCGGTCCCAGCGCTTCGGCTTTATTCCTGAAAGCAGAACCTGTCAGGAGAAAGGGTGCTGGCCTGTTAGCGCTGGGCTACAATGGCAGCGGCATCGATCAGCTTCACTTTGCCGAGGGAGAGGCCAGGGCGATTGCGGCGTTGACAGGCGGCGAATCGATCACCGGTGATGGCTCGAAAAAGCAACGACTTCTGGCCAAGGCGGGCGATTTTCGCTGGCTGCATTTTTCATGCCACGGCTACTTCGACCCGTCCGACCCACTGAACTCGGCCCTCGTGCTCAGCCCGGACGAGATTCTTACCGCCCAGGAAGTGATCTCGAACCTGAGACTGAATGCCGAGCTGGTGACGCTGAGCGCCTGCGAGAGCGGGCTAAGCCGGGTGCGCCGCGGGGATGAACTGATGGGGCTGGTACGGGCGTTCATGCTGGCCGGGGCCAGCGCCGTGGTCGCCACACAATGGCGGGTGGATGAGCGCTCGACGCAATTGCTGATGCAGGAATTTTATACCGAAGTGATGTCCGGCTGTGAGTATGCCCAAGCTTTGCGAAAGGCGCAAACTCGTCTGCGAGAACGGGACGAAGGGCGCTTCGCCGATCCATTTTTCTGGGCGCCTTTTGTTATTTTCAGTTCGGGTCGGGCGGGGTAACGATAAGGATCAGGTCGTTGACATCCGATCGGGGCACATGTGAAAAAACGATCTGTCCGAACGCGTCGGTCCACTCGCGTGCGACGATGGTCTCATCGCGCTTGAGCAGGACTTCGATTCCGCCCAAGTTGGGCCAACCCCCACGGCTGGGCACATCGACGCCGACCGAGATATCGAGCAGGGCGGGGTCCTGGCGCTGCGGTTTGACATCGATGGCGACGGACAGATCATCCAATCCCTCGTCGATCTCCGCCTCGAAGATCGGGGCCGGTTGCCCGGACTTAAGATAGGCGGGCTGTAGGGCGGGCGATTGCCAGCTTTGCAGCAGGTCGGCCGAGAATTGAATGACCAGTCGCCCCAATTCATCCAGTCGCCAGAAGCGAGAGACAGGTTTAGCCTGGGTATTGGGAGCAGGCAGGTAAGCGTAATCGAAACGAGCTGGCACGGGCGGCGTCGCCAGATTTCCATCCCGCTCCATCTCGAACAAGGTTATTAGCTCCGCAAAGGCTTCCCGACAGGCCGCGCATTCGTCGATGTGCTGGCGCACAAGCGGATAACGGGCATTAGCATCCTCGCCATCCGCCAACGCGTCGGCATAGGCATAGAGATCGTCGCGGCACTGGCGACAGGCCGGCGAAAGCGGCTCTTCTAGCAGTGCACGCAGGATGGCGGCGTATGGATCGTTCATGTCAATCTTCAATCATCAATGTTCAGTCGTCAACGATATGGATGCGATCTCAAGAGTGAATCTGTCGCAACGAGGCTCATGCCGCTAGAGCGAAGGGCGTTACTTCACGGGCTTGCAGGCATTCTCGCAACTGGCGGCGAGCGCGGCTCACCAGCAGATAGATGGCGTTGGCCGTCGTTTCAAAGTGGTCGGCGACGCTGGCTGCGGGGATATCCTCGGCCACCGTCCACCAGAAGGCGAGGCGAGAACGTTCGGGCAGGGCTTCGATACAGTCTTGCAGCGCTGATGCCAGTTCGCGCTGTTCCAGGCTGTCGGCAGGATTGGACGCCGGGGTGAGATCGGGCAGGGTGAGCAAAGGGAGGGGCGACTCTTCTTCGCCATCCACCGAGCCGGCTATTCGCCGCGTCCAATAAGAACGCCGTAATTCTTGCGCGGCCTGGTTGCGCACCACGCTGGCCGCCCAACTGAGAAAACGACCATCGCCACGATAGTTTTGCAGCAGGGCGAAGTCATCTGCAGCCAGTTTCTCCAGAGTTTCCTGCACGAAATCTTGAGCGAGCGCCGCTTTCTCCTCCTCGGCAAATCGGTCGAGCGCGGCGATATCAGTCTGCCGCAACCGCAGGTAGTTGTAGGCCACGACGTAGAGATAGTTGGCCAGGTCTTCGTGGGCCTGGCGCTGCGTCTGAACGCCAGCCGCGCCTTTCAGTTCGTGCAGCCAATCCGAATTCGACCGATTCGATTTCAAGTGCCTGAGCCTCCTCTGGCTGAGGGCGAATGTGAGCCTAGAAACATTGTAGAGGTAAGTCAGGGATGAGGCAAAAGGGAGGCGAATGGTGAATGCGGTGAATCAGGTTGTGTGCTGGTGACAGGAATCGGACGGGCGGCGCATCTGTGTTGATCGCGGTGATAGAGCGAGCATCCAGCCGGTCACATCTCATTGCAACCGCCCTTCGGGTTTATCGGGACAAACACGTGTGTCGCCGCGATTTGTGGCGGCGGGATACCATTGCACCGGTGAATCCTCCATCTACCTTGGAGAGAATCACCATGAAAACACAATCCAATCAGAAGCTCGAAATACGTCTCATCGCTGTATTGCTCGTCGCACAATTGCTACTGCAACTGGCGCCGCTGGCGCGTTCGTCCTTGTCGCCAGAGACAGTTCAAATGCGAGATCAGAACCAGATCGCTATGCAGTTTATCGAGGATTGCGGCGATACGGCATGCTGAAATGGGTTAGGGCAAGGCGTTTGTCAGTCGGGCGTCTTGCCTCCCTACGGTCCTTTTCCCCGCGCCCGCCGCAGATAGCCGGAAAACTCCGCCGAAAAATCGGCATATTCCGGTGCGTCTGGCGCCTGAGAAAGCATTTGTAGCGCCTGCTTGAAATGGGCTATCGCCTCCGCATGGCGCCCCTGGGCTAGATGAATCAGGCCGATGTTGCTGATGGCGTTGGCGGCTTTTGCTGAATCATCCAATTCTTGCCAGATTGCGGCGCAAGCCCGATAGGTCTGTTCGGCTTCTTGCCACCTGCTCAGGTGACGGTAGCACGATCCTATGCCCAAATAGGTCAGTGCTAGGTCCGGCTTGTTCTGGGCAAGACGAAAGGTGCGTTCTGCTGGTCGATAGTGCTGCAACGCTTGACCATAATCGCCAGTCATTACGAAGGTGTTTCCCAGAGCAAGTTCGCTTTTTGCTTGATGCACCGGGTCCCCGATTTCAGCAAAGAGAGCGCTCGCCAGTTTCAGATGTTGGCGTGCTTTTGTAAATTCATCAAGTCTGCGATACGCTGAGCCTAAATTGGTGTTGGCCCAGGCCATCATCCGCTTATCGCCTCCCCGTTCCCAAACAGCCAGGCTCTTCTCGTAGAACGCAGCGGCCTCATCCCATTCTCTACGAAACAGGAACGCCGTGCCCATCACCAGCCAGCCGTATGCGTGCTCAGCTTCATCATCGGCCAGCTGCAACGCCCGATTCGCCATGCGTTCCGCTGTATCAAAATCGCCTTGTTGCACAGCCGTACGGGCCAGGCGGTTGAGCGCCCGTACCTGACCCAGGGTATCGTTCAGACCGGCAAACAGTTCGGCGCTGCGAGTCAATTGGTTTCGAGAAGACACGAGTGCGGACATCAATTGGTAGAGCACGCCTAGTTGCAGCCGTAACTCGGCCTCGGTTGCGACATCGCCACAAGATTGACTCCGGTCAATCCCCGCTTCAAGGTATTCGATCCATTCCTGACGATGGCCCGCCTGCTCCATCTTGGGGGCGAGATTGATGAGCAAGCGGCTGGCGGCAGACCAGCCGTCTGGCGCGCTTAGTGCGTAATTCAACGTGGTAAGCGCCAGGTCGCGCTCGGCTTCGCCGGGCAAACCCTGGCCTGCTGCCTGGATCTGGATGATGGCGCTTTCAGCCATGCGCTGCACATAGGTCTGAAAGAGTGCAGGCGCGTCCAGGGGCTGAGTCATTTCCAACGCAACACCTGTTCTTGCAGGAAGCTCTGGGTGAGCGGGTGGATGGAATAGCGACCGTTTTCCAGATCGCCGCGGCGGTCAATAAGGTTCAGACGCACCAGTCGATCGAGGGCGTCGTACAATTCGCTTTCAGCCAGGCCGCTAGTTTGAGCTAACAATGGGAAGACCAATCCCTGCGGCGGAGCCAGGGGCATGACAAGCAGCGTGCGTTGGGCGATTTCGTCCAGGCTGTCCCAGGCGTTGCGATAAATGAAATTGTAAAGCTGGCTGGCGCTCTCGCCGCGGGCGTTCGTGAGGGCGACGAGGATAGACGGGAGGTCGTGGACAAGGGTCTGGCCTGCCACCAATCGCAAGGCCAGGGGATTGCCGCCCACGGTGGCATAGATAGCGTGTAGGGCGTCGTCATCCGCCGCAGCCAGGGCATGAACGTTGCGAAGTTGGGCTTCGTGGCGCAAGAGGGCGAATGCGCTCTCAGGGCTGAGTTCGGGTATCTGGCAGTGGTAGAGATGCGCTTCGGCCAGCAGGCTGCGCCGCGAGGTGAGGAGGATTTTGGAGTGGCGGGCGAGCAGACGCAGGGCGGGCAGCAGCGTCTCCAGATCGACAACGGTTTCTAGATTATCGACGACGATGAGATGCGGTTCTTCGTTCAGGCGTTGGCGTAGAAGAGGCAAGACCTGTTCGACAGTGAAGGGCACAGGCAGGGGCGTGTCACGCAATATCTGATTAGCTAGATTTTCGACCAGGGCTGCGGTGGTGAGCGTGGGTGTTTTGGCGGCGTCGATACGACCGCTGAGGCGGAAAATCTGGCGACGAGCGGTGACCCAACCCACGTGCTCGACCACGCCGGCAACCACCGCCTTGCGCACCAGGGCATCAGCCAGGCTTGTCTTGCCGATGCCGCCAATCCCTTCCAACAAAATCAGCCAGGGTTGGCTCGGCGATTGCACCAATTCCATAACATTGCTCAGCAGTTCGTCGATGCCGAAAAGCCGGTCGTATTCCGGCGCGCCCAGCCTGGCGAATATGGCCTCGTTGCGCCCCGCCTTCAGCGCCAACTCCTGGCGATAGATAATATCGGTCAAGCTGCGCAGGGCTTTACGCTGTAATTTGTAGGCCGCCGGCTCAGAGCGATTGATGCGATTGGCGACAACGTGCATGGCCAGGCCATCCAGAAAGCGCAGCCGCAAGATTTGCGCCTGTTCCGGCTTGCGCGATGCCAACTCATCGATGCCTTCGACCAGTATGCGTGCGACTGCCTGCAGGGAACTGAGGTCGCGCTGGCGCGCTGCCTGCCGCACCAATTGCATCTTGCCCAAAGAACCGGCAGCCGCGCCGCCCCCCCATCCTGCCAGGAACCGGTGTATTTCTGGCTGAAGCTTTTCTGCCGTTTGCTCCTCGAAACCAATCTGCATTTGCCTTCCTGCTGGGCGGTGAACAAACCTGTGTGAACGCCTTCGGGTTGCACGAGGCTGTGCGCCCGGAGGCGCATCGAGCATAACATGGAGTAAATCGCCTGCCAAATGCACTTTCGAGCAGGGCAATCGCAAATCGGGCGATAGGGGTAAGGCGGGCGATAGGTTGTGGATAGCTCGTGGATAGGGGATTGCTGCTATCGTCAATACAAAGGCATTCCCCCTGTTCGCATCCACCCTTCCTCATCGGGGATTGGCAAACAGGGGTGCCGCCAGCATCACCATGGCACGACGTACCCGCTATGTCTTCCTCCTCTGGGGGGCGCAGTTCGATGAGGCCTCCGCCGCCATTTTCGTTTCGGAGTTGCGCTCGGCGGGGGCGCTCGTCAAAGTCGTCGGCCTGCGCGGCCAGCATATCACCGGCGCTCATGGCGTGGCCCTGAAGCCGGACATCCATCTCGATGACGCCCTGCGACTGGCCGGACGCACGGCCTGCCTCATCATCCCCGCCGACATCTCGCTCCTCGCTCCATTTGCCCATGACCCCCGCCTGCTCCGTTTTCTGGCCGACGTGCGCGATTGCGGCGCCAGGATCGTGGCAGCAGGCGCTGAGACCGCACCCGGTACAGCCCTGATCCCGCCCGATGAGATGACCGTTTATCCGACCGGAGAAGCGATTTTTGAATTCATCAGAGAATTGTCCACGAACCTGTGACAGATTTCAGCGGAGGTTGGCATCTGTCTCAACTATCAGGCGGCTGAAACTTTGCAGCCGACTCACCCACACTCAGCAAGGAGACACATCATGGCTCACACACTTCAAGTCGGCGACCTGGCGGTCGTCATTGCCGGGCAGGGTGGCCCCAACAACGTCCGCCGAAGCCCTAAGATCGGCGCTCGCATCAAGGGCAAAATCCCGGAGCATGCGGTGCTGGCGATTCTGCCCAAGCCTGCTGGTTGGCAGGGCGCTTATCCGCATTCGGCTGGCGGATTCTTGTGGTGGTATGTGCGCGGTCGCACCGAAACCAAGACCGCCGATGGTCGCTTCAAGGTGATCGAAGGCTGGTCGGCGGCGAGTGAAAACAGTACCGCCTTCTTGCGCCGGATGCCGCCGAGCGTCGGATGCCTGGACACGATGGGCACGACGCTTGACACGAACCTCCAGTCAGGCCAACAGGCCTATGTATTGCCCAAGGACGGCCTCAATGTCAGGCGAAACTCCGCCCCCAACGCCACTCGTGTCGGCGGGCTGCGCACCGGCTCAATCGTGGAGATCACCGGCGGCCCCGAATGCGACAGCAAGATGGTGTGGTGGCAGGTGAAATCGCTTCATCCTGCCGCTCAGTCGGGCTGGGTGAGCGGGGGCAATATCCTTGAATGGTTCCTGGCGCCGTTGACGTTGATGTAGTGCGGAACCGGGATACGGACCCGAACGAACAAGTCTAATTACTTACCCATTAGGAGACAAAGAATGGCTACGCTGAATAGCAAACTGAATGATATACAGAAGTGGAAAGAACTGCAGGAGGAAAACCAACGGCGCGTGGAGGTCGACATCCATGAAGTGGAACGGGTTATCGACCTTGCTCGAAAAACACCTGGATTGGCGGCCTATGAGGAAAACCTTCGGGCAATGTCTGTCTTCTTCGCCACTGAAACAAAGGCTGCGCGGTCATCTGGCAATTGGGCATATCTGAATGCACTGGTGGGGTGGTGGGACCTGTACCGGGA
The DNA here is from genome assembly GCA_024102915.1 of Caldilineales bacterium. Taxonomy (GTDB): domain Bacteria; phylum Chloroflexota; class Anaerolineae; order J102; family J102; genus JAGFJG01. The sequence goes on along the minus strand of JAGFJG010000157.1, from coordinate 36,923 downwards.
ATCAGTTATGCAAAGATACTCCGGTGTCACACCTGTTGAATTACGGACAGCCGACAAAGTTGTGGCGAACATTTTTGATCGTTTTGTGCGAACGATTCCTGGGAATCAAGTTTCTTACTCAAGGATTGCCAAGCCCTTGGTTTATGGTGGGGAAGGAGGTCCGAGCGCTTACTTCTCAATCCCCCGAACCTTGCAGCGACCGTTCGCCATTATCAATCTGCCACATACAGCATTCGATCATGTTTGGAGATGGTTGGCATTGCCTCATGAAACTGGGCATGACCTGTATGCCAGTGTGAGGGGCCTGCCAGCCGAAGTCGAAGATGCACTTGAAACGGCTATGCGCAGTGCGGTGCAGAATTCTGAAGTTCAGATCCCGGATGTCACCGTGGACCTGAATCCGCAAGGTATACCAAAAATCATCCAATACATTGGCGAAGACTTCCTGGCTACAGTCTGGCGAGGCTGGGCGAACGAGGCGCAGGCTGACGTGATCGGATACCTGAACTGCGGGGCAGCCGCTCTCGTCACATTGCAGCAAATCATCGAGTTTCGGGAACAGCATCCCTGGCTACTATTTCAGGGAACGACGCCAGGTGTGATCGAGGATGCGCCCGAGGAACACCCTGTACCCTATATCCGCAACGTACTCGGTATAGAGGTGTTGCGGCTCATCGATGGCGGCAGCCACAACGCGCTGGCAGACGAACTGCAAACTCGACTGGATGCCTTGGCTCCTCAGCCAACTGAAATCGTGTTTGCAATTTCAGTCTTTTCCCAACTTGGTGGCGCAAACGTGATCGGTCAGAATGGAATCGAGGTGGCGCGGATTCAGACCAGCGAACTTATCAAATCGGCAAAGCTGGCTGCCAAAGTGTTGGTGCAACAAAATTTCGCTGCGCTAGGGGGCAATTCGTACGAACAACTGGGGACATTTACCGCCGGAGATCAACGAATCGTTGACGCGCTAATTGATCCGATTTATGGAGGAGAAGCCGGTTTCGTCAATGAGGCGCAAGGAGTTGAACCGCGCCATGCGTTGGCTGCTACAGTGTTCGCCTTTGAACGGATATTTGGACTCAAGGACCCAGTCTACCGAGAGCAAAGAGCCGCAATCATTAACGAAACATTCACCCACTTTGTCTAGATCATGACGGTGTATTGAAGCCGTCGTACCATTTCGCCCTATCATTACTTGAGGAGACTATCATGGCTGTTTCTAATTTACGACCCTGCGATGAGATGACTGTCGATGACTTCATCGAATCCTGGCAATTCCTCCTTCATGAGATCAGGACACTGGGCAATCGCAGAATAGATGAACGAGCCAGTGATCTACTCAAAGGCCCATTGTGGGAAATGTGGAATCGCGTATTTGATGAGTTACTCAATGAGGAACTGTTGGCTGAACTGCACGCGATTGTCGAGGAAAACTTCGATCCCGAAATGCTGTGTCGCGTGATCTCTGCTATTGGGGCCTGGGATCCCAACGGACCTTTTGGCGGCCTCGGTGGGGAAGGAGATGGAAAATTCTATGCTGCACAGCAAATCAAGGAGGACATTGAACGCTGGCTGCAAACCAATATGTCACCACACATGAGTGAACTGTTCAAGGCGCTCAACCAACTGCTCTGCATGATGCGTTGCCTCTGAGTCACCATCACGCTTAGCACACACAAGGAGTATCAATCATGAAGAAGTGGAAAAAAGAGTTCATGGGTTTCGTACTCGAAGGAAACGAGCCCGTTAATGAAATACCAGTCCTCAAGATCAATGGACAAGGCATCGACATTTCCCAGGCGTTTGGCGGCTTCGCCTCGCCCAAAGTCTTTGGTATCTTCGACAATATCGAAGACCTGGGCAACGCCATCGTAGTGCATCAAAATCTAGTTGCCCACGCAATAGCGTCAACAGTTGTCATACGCAGAGATGCCGCATTGCTTGACACCAGTCAGCGAAAGCGATTCACAGATGCGCTGTTACGCATGCATGACCAGGGAACCTATCAGACTTTAGCCAAAATCCACGCGAACGGATGGGATCCCGGCCATCGTGGACCGGCGTTCTTTCCCTGGCACCGGGTACTGTTGCAAGACTTTGAACTTGCAATGCAAGAAGCTGATCGAGACCTGGGTAATGACGGGAACATCGCCCTGCCTTATTGGAATTGGGCCAGAAACAACGATGACAACCAGGGTAACTCACTGGTATTCAGCGATGACTTGCTGGGTGGAAATGGCGACCAGGCAGATGGTGGTAAGGTAAAGAATGGACCGTACAAAGATTGGGGCCTCACTCGAGAGTTTGATTCTTCGAACTTGCAGTTCACGGGCGATCCATCAGCCATCATGCAGATCAGGCAGTACCAGGACGATCCGCCAGGCGCAGGCAATGGATTCAGGTCACGACTCGAATTTGGTCCTCACGGCGCTGCTCACATGTGGCTGGGTGGAGCGGCAATGCCGCCTGCGACTACTGCCAACGACCCGGCATTTTGGTTGCTACACTGCAACATCGACCGGTTATGGGCGCAATGGCAGTCTGATCGCCGCGCCGACTGGTTGGCGGCCAATCCTAATCTGCCTTATCCGGAAGAGCAGCAAACTGTCGACTATTTCTGGGATGGTCTCATCCCTGAAACAACCTGGAAGACGACGCGCCAACCAAGCGGCCATAATCTGAAAGATTCTATGTGGCCCTGGAATGGCCAAGGGAATAACCCCCTCGACGATGTCAGTATGGAACCCTGGAACCAACCTGGCATGCTTGAGGAGCGAACTCCTCTTGGCGCACTGAATCATGCCCGGATGGGTTTTGTGTATGATGCGCAAATTGGTTGGTCGAGGGTGAAGGAAATCCTCGACGGAATCGTAAACGCCTGGACACAGCAACATGGTCATTCTCCCCATCTGGGGCGTCATGGTGCAGGTTTCAAGTTCGGAACAAAAGCAGAATTACTCGCTGCCGAAGCCAGGTTTGGCCGGGTATTCCGTTTGATTGAACCAACCATGATCGGAACGGGGCAGGGTGCGCAGACGAATCTTGTAATCTCGCTCAAAGCCGATGAGGGGGTTCAGGGCTTCGGGCGTATGCCACTCGACGGGCCCTATCTCCCCGATTACGAGATCGAGGAAATCCGCCTGTGGATCGATGAAGGCTGCCCTGACTGATAGCTGCACTCAGCGACCGAACCACATCACCTGTGGCTCGGTCGCAACTTCGCTTATCTCATCTCAACTATCACATAACAGGATATCTAGAACCATGAAGTATAAGATTTTTCCTCCCATCGGCATCGCCCGAATTGGTAATAGCGACGAGTATTTCATTGGGCCGGAGTGGCCCGGCAGTCGCGGAATTGAAATCGATGATGCTGGAATCGAGAGGGATGTACAGGCTTTCAAGGATAACCAATTCCGGGTGAAGAAACAAGCCGCTCGTTTTCGCATCTTCGAATTTGCAGATGACTCGGACGCAGGCACACTGTTTGAACTGCCAGACGGCGCACAGATCAAATGGCATGTCCACCTTGTCAACAAGAAATCTGCAATCAACCGGCCAGGATCCCCGCCTCGAACCCCAACTGTGCCGCAGCTTGCCAAGACTAAAGGCGATAAGGTTTTGGATGGCGGGCAACGCTCGATTCAGGGCGAATCTGCGACACCGGTCACATTTACGACCGGCATTCTTCCTGCCGAACCGCACCCCTCTTATTTAGGCGAAATACGCACAGATGGCGCGCAAAATCTCATGGTGCTTGGCGGCAAGGGCAAATCAGTGGGTCAGGGGCCAATCAATTCGTTTTACACGAATCGAGATTGGTTTGATGACGTCAGCGATGGTCCGGTGAGAGCCGAGATTGTAGCAAGCGATGGATCGGCACTGATACCCATTGAGCAGATCGAACCAGCGTGGGTTGTAGTTGGGCCGCCAGATTTCGCCCCCACTGTGACCCCTGTTGTTACACTCTACGATGTACTCTTTCAAGTCGGCGATTTGCAGTTGCCTGGAAAACTATCCTTTACCCAGCACGTCTATCCGCTGATTAAACGTGCCAGCGATTTACACTGGGTGAATGATGTTTCGGGGGATCCAACTGGCGACCCAGATTACTGGAGTCTGATCAGCAATGACTATCAGTCGCTCAGTGATGCTTCTGATATGGCGCAAGACCTGCGGAAGAAGACAGCTGCGCTAATACGCAATCAGCCATTGTCCGCGGTAACGCTTCGGGACTTTCAATTGGCCGTCCTTAAACGTTGGGAGGCCGGCGAAGTCCAGGATGATTGGGCGGGAACGCCATCCATTGATCGGGACATTGCCCCGCCTGGCCTGACGCGAGCAGCTCTGGAGGCATGCGTTGGTCAGGGATTCTATCCAGGTATCGAAGCTGGAATCATTGTTACTCTAAAAGACCTCTACAACACGCCATTTGATTTTCGATTTGATCACACGAAATTGAGCGCAGGTGATGTAACTGCGCTGATGGCGCTCCCCTGGCAAGCTGATTTCTGGGCATGTGCAACCTCTTGGTGGCCGACACAACGACCGGACATTATCCGCGGGCAAGCCAATGCGATATCAGGGAAAGAATGGACGCGAAGCATCGGTAGCTACGAGGATATGGTCGAACATGTTAATAATCTAGGTTTCGCGTTGCCGACTGCTGATGGCCAGGGATTCACCGAAGTCGGTCGCGATGACGCTCAACTAGCACATCTGCATGCGGCGGCTTTGGGCGCTGGAGACATTCGAGTTCCCAGAAAACGAGGACCGCGTAGGAAGCGTGTGGGATGACAAATAAGGTTGTTGTCATCGGCGGAGGCGTTGCAGGCAATGCCTCCGCCCTGGCCTTACAGCAACGTGGGCTGCAAGCAGTGGTATTGGAGCGTGCCGAGCCCGGTACGCTGCGTGTGGGCGAACACTTGTCGCCCGAATCTCGTCTCTTGTTGAGCAATCTGGGTTTATGGGATGCATTCGTCGCCGACGGACATCTGGCTTGCCCAGGTGTGCGCTCGTCCTGGGGCACTCCTGGCATTTACGAACGCGAATACATCTTCAGCCCCTATGGCGACGGCTGGAACCTGGACAGATGTTCTTTCGATAACTCGCTGGCACGTGCCGTGGAGGATGCAGACGCAGAGATCCTCTACAACACGCGTGTCACCTCACTCATTCGCACACGTGAAGGGTGGTCGATCGAGATCGATGCCGAGGGACGGAAAATGACGCTCTTTGCCTCATTCCTGGTCGACGCTACTGGCCGTGCTTCCGCAATCTCTCGCAAACTAGGTGCAAAACGCATTGTGTACGATCGCCAGCAAGCACTCATTGCCTGGCTCTCGACGCAAAAGGCGAATACCGACCTGGATGCGACATTGCTCATCGAAGCGGTTGAGGATGGCTGGTGGTATGCGACGCCCTTGCCAAACAATCGCATGGTGGCAGCTTTCATGACCGATCCGCCCCTGCATTCCTCTTCGCCTTTGCCGCTTGGCAAACTCTGGACTGAGAAAATGGTTCGCACCAAGCACGTGCAGAATCGGTTGGGTGACTATCAGCTCGACGATGTTATCGTACGACCAGCCAACAGTTATCGTATGGACAGAGTCGTTGGAGATGGTTGGCTGTCCGTTGGCGATGCAGCGATGGCATTCGATCCACTTTCTTCGATGGGGATTAACAAAGCGCTTCGTTCTGCGCTTGCAGCCGCAAATGTAGCGGTAAGATACATCGGCGGGGACAGCAGCGCTCTTGCTAGTTACTCCGCCGATCTTTGTTGGGATTTTGAAGACTACCTTGCCAAGCGTTCGACCTTCTACCAGCAGGAGAACCGCTGGCCAGATCAGCCCTTCTGGCGCAATCGGCAGCAGCCAGGCCCAGTGAAACGCAAAATCACGCTTCAACCACAAACCATGCTCCGACGTAGCGATTTTGATCACACGAATATCACTCAGATGAATTCGGTGATGACGAAAAGCGATTACGAAAGCATACACGGAATTTGTGAAACGCCATTGCCAGCTTTTCAAGTTGTTTCCCAGCTTAAACAAAGACTCACACGCCCCATCTCCGATGAGCGAGCCATCCATTTTGTGCAGATCGCTTTTGATCACGGTTTATTGAAATATGCGCCGATCTAAAGAAGAGAAATCCTATGAATGATCAACCCGACCGCATCACCCCCTTCCTGCGCGGCTTCAACGTCGAAGACCTGATCCTCTACGTCTTCTCGGTGATTCTGATCGCCGTCTTCGCGCTCTTCTTTTATCAGCACTACACCAAGACCGTACAGCCGGAGGCGGAGAGCGTACTCGCCAGCGATTGGCTGACGCCGTCCGGGTCGGACATCTGCACTGATTACGTCAAGGCACAGGTTACCAATATCGCTTACCGGTATCAGCAGGCCCGTATCGCCACCGCTACCAACGCTGTGCGCCGCAGCCTGGGCTTTCTCATCGGTACAATCGGATTCTTGCTGGGCTGCATCATCGTCATCCGCGGCGTGCGAAATTCGCCCATCGAGGCAGAGGCTTCGGCCAGTGAGTCGATGCGGCTCAAGGTTGTGACCAGTTCTCCCGGCCTGCTGATCGTGATTCTTAGCACCATCATCCTCCTCAGCGTCATGTTCCTTGACGACAAAGTCGAGGTGACCGACGGCGGCATCACCCTGCCTGTCTGCGAGCAAGTGCAACAGCCCACGTCACTGTCCGAAGCAGACTTGCTCAAGAAATAGGTGCGCTTATGATTGTCCGAAAATTGGGAACTATCATCCCGTTTGCCCTGGCGCTAATTGCGCTGGGGTCCATCCAGCCGCACTCGGTCACGAATGCAGCTCAGTCGATAGGGAATTCCGACTACGCCACAACCGTGCAGGTTTTGCAGCAGAAAGCGAATGCACTCGCCGCGCGTTTTCAGGCCACAGAAGACTGCGCTTTTCAACACCAACGGGCGGTCATCCTGGATGCCATCATGATCCTGGCAAACGGCGAAAACGACACGACATTGGTACAGGACATTCAAAAACAGCGAGCGAATTCCTCCGGCGCGTGCCCGTCCCCGATCATCGACGCAGGCGCAAGTGCCGTGGCAGTGAGAGCGACGGGTTCACTGACCGGCGAAGGAGCAGGTGACGGGTGTAGTACTGGGTTGATTGCGGCTTTGATGACGTTGGATGACGCCGAAATCTCGACCTTTGTCGAAACTGCCGGGCTGGAATTGGACGCAGACGCGCTCAGTGCGGCGGACTATCTCATCCTCGACGTCACGGATGCTGGAACCAATTCAGGCTCGGTTCTTGATGTCCCCTACATTGATGCGAAATGTCCTGGCAGCCCCGGCATCGATGGCATGATTTTCTCGTACTATCTCATGGATGAGGAGCAGCGTCGCGAGTGGCAATCCACACTCCCGCCTGAGATCAATGCTCAGATCAACCGTTGGACACCACTCAAGCAGCAGCCTACCTCGAATTTCAAAGAACTTTTCGAGATTCCGCCATTCTTCCGGGGGATATCCATCACTTTGGGAACTGAAACAGGATCATTCCTGAATCGGGAATACAATTTGCAAGAATAAGTGCGATGCCGGGTGTTCCTTATATACCAGAGTGCCGGTTTTGGCTCGGCTACGAAAAATCGATTTGACAACCCTCCTGGCCCGTGCTATGCTCCCGCCCACAACGATACATCTTTCAAAGGCTGTGAGCCGGAAGAGTACTTGTCGAAGCGGGATGCAGAGAGGCGGCGGTTGCTGCGAAGCCGCTATCAGCGCAGGCAAGGAATGGACCGGGGAGTTGACAGTCGAACGTCAGTAACCAGTGATAAGTGATCACAGTATACTGATTACTAGGCTTGTACGGAGACGCCACCGTTATCTGGGCGCTGAATGTCGCTGGTATGGCTGCATTCGCAGAGTGAGACTGGCTTTGGCTCGATGCCCATCGTCTTCACGATGGGTTTTCTTGTTTCATCCATCGCCCGGTCTAACGAGGGTGGCACCACGGATTGACCCCACGGAATTCGTCCCTCACGTCAGCTTTGGCGTGGGGGGTTTTTTCGTAATGGAGTATTGAAGTGATGAAGTAGGTTCAACACTCCTCCACTCCATTACTTCATTACTTTTCACTTCACCACCTGCCAACCGCCATGTACCAACCCACCCTCGACGCCGTCCGCCAACTGTCCGCCACCGGTAACTTAATCCCGATCTACCGCATTCTCCCTGCTGACCTGGAGACGCCCGTTTCGGTCTATCTCAAGCTGCAACAGCCCGAACTCTCCTCCTTTTTGCTGGAATCGGTCGAGAAAGGCGAGCAGATGGGACGCTATTCCTTCATCGGCGTGGACCCGCCTCTCAGCCTGAGCTTGCGCGGACACCAGGTGACGGTCGGCGGAGCGGCCGGCGTCGTGCTGGAGACATTCGAGCGCGACAAACCGCTGGACGAATTATCCCGCATCCTCCACAGCCGCCAGCCCATCCATTTGCCCGACCTGCCCAGCTTCACCGGCGGGGCCGTGGGCTATTGGGGCTATGATATCGTTCGGCATTACGAACGTCTGCCCGAAACCGCCCGTGACGAACTCGGCCTGCCCGATGCCGTCTTCTTGCTGGCCGACAATCTGGTCATCTTCGATCACGTCAAGCACCGGCTGATCGTGCTGGCCAATGCCCGGCTCGATGGCGACATCACTGCTGCCTATGCCGATGCCATCGCCCGTATCGAGAAGATCGTAGCCAAGCTGGCGCAACCGCTGATCCCGCCCCGCCTGCCCGATGTCAGCAATGGCAATGTCTGGGAATCGAACAAAACCCAGGCCGAGTACGAACAGATGGTGCTCGACGCCAAAGAGTACATCGCCGCCGGAGACATCTTCCAGGTCGTGCCCAGCCAGCGTCTCAGTCGCCGGACCAAAGCCGATCCCTTCGCCATTTATCGCGCCCTGCGCATGACCAATCCCAGCCCCTACATGTTCTTCCTCAACCTGCCCGGCGACCTCCACCTGATCGGCGCCAGCCCGGAAATGCACGTCCGTCTGGAAGATGGGCGAGCGCAGTTGCACCCCATTGCCGGGACTCGCTGGCGCGGCGCCACTCCGGCGGAGGATGCTCGTCTGGCCGAAGACCTGCTGGCCGACCCCAAGGAGCGAGCCGAGCACATCATGTTAGTCGATCTCGGTCGCAATGACCTGGGCCGCGTCTGCAATTATGGCACTGTGCAGGTGACGACGATGATGGCCGTCGAGCGATATAGCCACGTCATGCACATCGTCAGCGATGTGGTGGGCGAGCTACACGACGGCGTGGACGCCTTCGATCTGCTGGCCGCCACTTTCCCCGCCGGAACCGTGAGCGGCGCCCCCAAAATCCGGGCGATGGAGATCATCGAAGAACTGGAGGGCGTGCGACGCGGCGTCTATGCCGGGGCGGTCGGCTACATCGGTTACGATGGCGCTATGGACACCTGTATCGCCATCCGTACCATCGTCATGCAGGGCGACATGTGCCACGTGCAGGCTGGCGGCGGCGTCGTGGCCGACAGCGAGCCCACCTACGAATACAACGAATCTCACAACAAAGCCCGCGCTCTTGCCGTCGCCGTTGAAGTGGCGGAGAAGGGTCTGCTCTGAGGTCAGAGATCGGAAATCCGAGGTCAGAGATCGGAAGGAATATCGCTATGCAGATTAATTCAGCTAAAGATTTGCAGGTGTATCAAAAAGCATACTCTCTCGCGATGGAAATTTATCACATCAGTCAGGGGTGGCCTGCAGAGGAAAGGTATGCGCTCACTGGACAGATCCGACGCTCCTCTCGTTCTGTATGCTCTAATCTACGCGAGGCATGGGCGAAAAGACGTTATGAGGCGCATTTTGTCAATAAACTGACCGATGCTGATGGCGAAAACTCTGAGACTGATACATGGCTCGATTTCGCCAAAGACTGTGCCTATTTGTCTGGTGATGATCACAAGCGGCTCACGAATGAATGTCGCATCATCGGATCAATGATTGGAGCCATGCTCAACAAACCTGATCCATTCCTGATCAAATCACACGCCTGACGGCGACCTCCGACCTCTGTCCTCCGACCTCCCATCCCAAACCAACCAACTGATTTGGAAAGAACAATGACTATTCCTCGCAAACGCATCCTCACCGGCGATCGCCCTACCGGTCGCCTGCACCTTGGGCATTACGTCGGGTCGCTCAAAGCCCGCGCCCAATTGCAGCACGAATACGAGACCTTTCTCATCATTGCCGACTTGCACATGCTCACCACCAAGAACGAGCGCTCGGACATCGACCAGATCGATGAGAACGCCCGGCAGATGGTGCTGGACTATTTTGCTTGCGGCATCGACCCCGAGCTCGTCACCATCTATCTGCAATCGGCCATCCACGAGGTCTACGAGCTGAACACCCTGTTCCAAAACCTGGTGACCGTGCCCCGGCTGGAACGTCTGCCCAGCCTGAAAGACATGGCCCGCGCCGCCGACAAGGATGAGATGCCGTACGGGCTACTCGGCTATCCGATCTTGCAGGCTGCCGACATCCTCACCCCGCGCGCCCATCTTGTCCCGGTCGGCAAAGACAACCTCGCCCATGTCGAGATCACCCGCGAGATCGCCCGCCGCTTCAACTATCTCTACGGCGATGTCTTCCCCGTGCCCGACGCCCTGGTTCCGGAGATCGGCACGCTGGTTGGCACCGACGGTCAGGCCAAGATGAGCAAAAGTCTGGGCAACGCCATCCTCATCAGCGACGACGCCAAGACCGTGCGCAAAAAAGTGTTCAGCATGTACACCGATCCCAATCGCATCAGCGCCGACATCCCCGGTACGGTCGAGGGCAACCCGGTCTTCATCTATCACGACGCCTTCAACCCAAATCTGGCCGAGGTGGCCGACCTGAAAGAGCGCTACGAGCAAGGTAGGGTGGGTGACGTGGAAGTGAAGGAGAAGCTGACCATCGCCCTCAATAACTTCCTCGATCCGCTGCGTGAGCGCCGCGCGATGTATGAAGCTGACACTGGTTTCGTGGATGAGGTCATCTACAATGGCACGTTGCGCACACAGGAAGAGGCGCGGGCCACCCTGTTTGCCGCCAAGAAAGCCATGGGCCTGACCGGCGTGTGGAACCGCATTGGCCGCCGCGTGGAGAAACGGCAGAAGCGTTTGGAGAAGCAGGCTTGATAAGGTGAGTGGCACTTTAATAGTGCCACTCACCCGGAGGACAAACCATGATCGCAGTTATCGACAATTACGACTCCTTTACTTACAATCTCGTGCAATTCCTGGGCGAACTGGGTGCGGATTTGCGCGTCTGGCGCAACGACGAGATCACCGTGGACGAACTCGTGGAATTCAACCCCACCCACATCGTGATCTCACCCGGCCCCGGTGACCCCACCGACGGCGGCGTTTCCAACGACGTAATCCGCGCCTTCTATGAAACCACGCCGATCCTGGGCGTGTGCCTGGGTCATCAGTGCATGGGGCATGTTTTCGGCGGCAAGGTAGGCCGCGCGCCCCGGCTCATGCACGGCAAAGTCAGCCCCGTGTACCATACCGGCGACAGCCTCTTCACCGGCATCCCCAGCCCCTTTCAGGCTACGCGCTATCATTCGCTCATCGTCTTCGAGCCTTTGCCGGAAGAATTCGCCGTCACCGCCTTCACCTCTGAGGGCGAGGTCATGGCCATGAAACACCGCCGCTATCCCTGCTATGGCGTGCAATTCCACCCCGAGAGCATCCTCACCGAGGGCGGCAAAACACTTCTGGCGAATTTCCTGAACGTAAAGAAGTGATACGTGATAGACTGGCATCACACATCACGCCGCCACCAGAGCTTCACCATTTTTGTTGCGCGCCCCCATCACCAGCGAGCCAACCAACATGCATATTCAAGACGCCATCTCCCATCTCGTCTCCGGACATAATCTGACGCAGGAAGAAGCCTACGCCGTCATGAGCGCCATCATGCGGGGGGAATGCACGCCCGCGCAGATCGGCGGTTATCTTGTGGGGCTGGCGGCCAAGGGAGAGGCCATGCCCGAGATCGTGGGCAGCGCCCGCGCCATGCGCGAACACGCCCTGGTGGTGCGGCATCGCTATGACTGGCGGCTGGTCGATACTTGCGGTACCGGCGGCGACCATAGCGGCACCTTCAATATCTCCACTTCCGCCGCTTTCGTCGTGGCCGGCTGTGGCATCCCTGTAGCCAAACACGGCAATCGCTCTGTGACATCAAAGACGGGCAGCGCCGACGTGCTCAAGGCGCTTGGCGTCAATCTGGACCTGACGCCGGAGCAGGTGGGCGAGTGTATCGACGAAGTCGGCATCGGCTTTCTCTATGCCATCCACCATCACCCGGCCATGAAACATGCCATCGGCCCTCGCCGCGAGCTGGGCGTTCGCACCATTTTCAATATCCTTGGCCCGCTCACCAACCCGGCCAGCGCCACCCACCAGGTCATCGGCGTCTTCTCACCCGATCTGACCGAGCCGCTGGCGCAAACTCTGGGACGATTGGGCAGTCGCGCCGCTTTCGTGGTGCACGGGGCGGACGGATTGGACGAGTTCAGCACGACCGGCGTCAATCAGGTGAGCCATCTCTCGCGCGGGCAGGTGACCACCTACGCCTTTGATCCTATGGATTACGGATTTCGGCGCACGCATCTGGCCGAATTGCTGGGCGGCGCGCCTGATGAAAACGCTGAGGTTATGCGAGATGTGATCGGCGGCGTCGATCGAGGGCCAAAACGAGAGGTCGTGATTTTGAATGCGGCGGCAGCTCTGGCCGTCGAGGATGGCGATTGGGCGGGGGCTGTCGAACAGGCCGAGTATTCGATCGATTCCGGCGCGGCGCTGGCCCGGCTGGACGCGCTGATCGAGAAATCTCATGCGTTTGTATGATATAATGCCGAAGATATTTTCAGGTTCCAGGAGCGTATTATGGTTCGCATGCAAATGCAGATTTCAGATGAATTGGCTGAACGAATTCAACCGCTGGAGTCCTGGCTGCCGACTGTTTTGGAGTTGAGTCTGATCGGTTTCGAGACCACGGCCGCTGCTACCGCGACCGAAGTCATCCGATTCCTGTCACAGAATCCATCACCTGATGAATTGTTGGCATTTCATGCATCGGAACGCGCTCAAGAACGTTTGCGACGACTGTTGGCATTGAATGAAGCGGGGATGTTGTCCGAATTGGAGCAATTAGAGCTGGATGAATTGCAGCAAATCGAGCACATTATTATCATGCTCAAAGCGCAGATTGCCGAAAACTCTCAACTCAACTGATGGCGGCCAGTTACGTTTCTCCACAAACACGGCAAGAAGTCGTAGTTCGGGCGCAAGAGCGATGTGAATACTGTTTGCTGCCACAAAAAACTTCTCTGCACAAACATGAACCAGATCATGTCATACCCTTGCAGCATGGCGGCAAGACCGAAATCAGTAATCTGGCGCTGGCTTGTATGCGTTGTAACCGATACAAAGGCTCGAACGTTGGTTCATTTGATCCCCAAACGGGCAAGCTTACCCCCTTTTTTAATCCGAGAATGCATGTATGGGCCGAGCATTTTCAACTGGATGGAGCCTGGATTCTTCCTTTGACCGCGGAGGCGAGGGTGACGGTTCAAATATTGCGGCTGAATGACCACGAAAGAGTGAGGGAGCGAGCGCGTTTGATCGAAGTGGGACTATACGGGGTTTGACATGAAGCGACAACAACGCCTGCAAGCCCAGGGCAAAATCCTGGACGACATCATGGCTTGGAAACGCCAGGAGGTTCCGGCGCAAAAAGCATTGGCCCCGGAAGCGAATCTACGGGCACTGGTCAAATTCACGCCGCCCGCCAATGATTTTGCTGCGGCGTTGGCGCGGCCCGGCGTCAGCCTCATCGCCGAAGTCAAGCGAGCGTCGCCCAGCAAAGGCCTGCTATGCAAGGATTTCGATGCCGTGAAACTGGCGATGACTTATGCGAAGGGCGGAGCCGCCGCCATCTCCTGCCTGACCGACGCCCGCTATTTTCAGGGGCAATTGCAATATCTGACCGATATCAAAGAAGCATTCCGAGCGAAGAAGCTCGACTTGCCGGTGCTGCGCAAGGATTTTATCTTTGACCCCTACCAGGTGTTGGAAGCGCGGGTGGCCGGAGCCGACGCCCTGTTGCTGATCATGGCCGTGCTGAGCGATCACGAATACCGGGACCTGCTCGCCTACACGCGCGAATTGGGCATGGAGGCGCTGGTCGAGGTGCACAACGAAAAGGAATTGGAGCGGGCGTTGGCCGCGAACCCGCGCGTGGTGGGCGTGAACAACCGTGACTTGCGCGATTTTTCCGTCGATCTGAACACGACGGGGCGGCTGCGCGCCCTGGTGCCGGACGATATTTTGGTCGTGAGCGAGAGCGGCATCCGCGGTGAGGAGGATGTGCGGGCGCTGAAGATGATGCGGGCTAACGCCATGCTGGTGGGCGAAAGCCTGGTGAAGTTGCCGCAGAAAGAGCGGGAGAAGAAACTGGCCGAGTTGGTGCGGGCGGGACGGTAACGGTAGATCGATGTCAGAGAGACATCGAATCATCCCATATCAAATTTAGCGTTCTCAACCCCGCAAGATCGCCCGACAGGGAGCGGGCGTAACTCCGTTCTACTAGAGCTCCGGCAACACCAGTTTGATGGGCGCAGCCTCAGGCTCATGATGCCCATTGCCGTTGCCATTCGTACGCACGGCCTGCCCGCTGAATTGCTCCTGCACCGGCCTGTTGCCATAGCCTCCGGCGAAAAGCGTGGGTTTCCACCAGGCCCATTCGCTGCACGTGCTGCACGGCTTCACATAATCGCCGTCAAGATGGCGCTGGCGTAATTCTTGCATCTTGGGGCCGTTCCAATTCTTCATCACCCGCACCACGCCATCCTCGTCGATCACATTGCCCAGATCGTAATCGAGGTTGAAATCACGGTCGCACATGGCGATGGAGCCATCCCAATAAATGTGGACGTGATACCACAGGTTGGGGCAGGCAAAGCGGGGGGGCAGCGTCTTGCTTTGTTCGCTGGACTTCAGGGCGCTGATCTCGTCGATCTGGTCGCCCCAGGAATCGAACGGCTTGACATGCACCAGATCTACGCCAGGCACATCCTTCCAATAGCTGACGAATGCCTCGGTTTCGTCCTTCGTGCTTTCCATCTCGATGATCTGGAGGTTGACGAAAGTCTGATAGCCGCCCTCGTGCTTCATCTCGACAAACCGGCGGATGTTCTCGTTCGTCTTTTCGTAATCGGCGTTCACCCGTACATTTTCATAGGTTTCGGGACGGATGCCATCCTGGCAGAGGTAGATGACGTTGAGCCCGGCATCGAGCAATCCCCGCGCTCGTTCCTCGGTCAGCAGGGTGGCGTTGGTGCTGATCTCGGCCCGCAGCCCATTTTCCCGGCAGTAGGCGACCATGTCGTAAATGCGCTTGTGCAACAGCGGCTCGCCCCAGATGTGCAGGGTCGTGGCCTTCACGTGCGGGGCCATCTCATCCACGATCTGCTTGAACACCTCCCACTTCATGTACCCGCCCGGGCGTGTGATCTCTTTGCGACCGGTGGGGCACATGATGCAGCCCAGGTTACAGACGTTGGTGGATTCGATATACATGCGGTCGGGCGGCGGCACCATGCGTGTCTGGCCGGTCTCGTAAGCCAGCCATTTCACAGGCCCCATCGCCCGGCGGCGATAAATCCGCGCCTTGTTGCGCGCTTTTTCCGAAAACGTGAGGGATTGAATCGTCATGACAAAAAACCAGGATTGGAGATTAACGAATCAAGAGCGGCAAGTTTGCGATCAGCCCTTGCACCTTTAATCTTCAATCTTTGAAATTTAGCTCCACTGCGCAGCGCCGAAATACTGGCTCTTGGTGCGGCGGAATGTTCCGAACAAACCGGCGCGGGCCAGGGCGCTGCCCACTCTGCGGATGGGGCCGACCTGCGACACGTTCCACAGCAGATCGCCGGTGGTGTCGCCGAAACTCTGGCGGTACATGCGCTGCTTTTTGGCTTCCAAAAAGCGTTGCCGTGCCTGCATCGCCATCTGGCTGAGCACGTCGTCGCCGACCTCGGAAACGTTCATAAATGGGGCGATCTCGGAGGTGTAGCTGTTGTAATAATAGCTTTTGGTGAAATCGGCGTTGTAACGGGTTTCCGGACGTTTGCGCAGCAGCTCGGTCCAAAGTTGCGTGCCCGGCATGGGCGTGGCGATGGAGAACATCGCTTCGCTCAGATCCAGGCTGGCAGCGAATTCGATGGTCTCTTCCATCGTCTCGGTGGTGTCGCCGGGCAGGCCCAGGATGAAATAGCCCTTGGAATGGATGCCCGATTCCTCGGTCCAGCGCACGGCATCGCGTACCTGATCCAGGCGGATGTGCTTGGCCGTGCGTTTCAGTACCTCTTCATTGCCCGATTCGATGCCGTAGTGGATCTGGCGGCAACCGGCCCGGTACATCTTGTCCAGCAGGTCGGGCGTCACCCGATCCACGCGGGCGAGACAGCGCCAGCGGATGTCCATATCCCGCTCGATGAAATGATCGAGAATCTGGTCGAGACGGCGGACGTCGATCGTGAACAGGTCGTCGATGAAATAGAAATTGCGCACGCCGTAGTTGTCCAGCACATGCTGGAGTTCGTCGGCGATGCTCTGCGGGCTGCGCTGGCGATAGGTGCGCCCCACAATGCCCTTGAAACAGAATGAGCAATTGTAGGGGCAGCCGCGCGAGCTGAGCACTGTCAGCATCGGTTCGCCGTTGGGGGCGTAAAGCGGGTACTGGTTGAGCTCGAACAGATGGCGGGCGGGATAGGGTAGTGCGTCGAGGTCTTTGATCAACTCGCGCTCGCCGCCATCGATCACCCGGCCCTCTTCTTTGTACCAAAGCCCGGTCATATCGCCCCAGTTATCGCGGCCTGCGACTTGCGCCCGGATGAAATCCTGGAAGACTTCCTCGCCTTCGCCGTAAATCAAGTAGTCGATGTGCGGATTTTCCAGCGTTTCGTGCGGCAGGGTAGTGGCGTGCGGTCCGCCGATAATCGTGGTGACGCCGGTCTGCTCTTTCAGCATGCGGGCAGTTTGTTCCACGCTGGCATAGCTGGTCGTCATCGAGGTGAAGGCGACCAGGTCAGGGTGAAAATCGACCACATCCTGCACCTCGTCCTCCAACGAACGTTGCGGGCGCAGGCCGAAATCAAATATGCGGCACTCGTGACCATCCTCTTCGGCCACGGCAGCCAGATAAGCCAGCCCCAACGAAGGATAGGCGTTGACCATCTCATTCCATTTGGGGCCGATGAATGCGATCTTCATCGAATGTTCCTCCTGATGTGTGTGGGCATCAGTCTGTTAGCTTAGCACAGGCAAATGAAATCCGACTGAACGAACCACAACCCAACGATGAAACTTCTGTAACCTCAAGACAGCGCCTCGGCTTCGATCTTCTTGCGCAGGTCTGTTTTTTCTTTCTTGGGGACAAATGTGCGGGAGGCGATGCGCATGTTGCGCGGCAAGTTCGCCCAAAAATCTTTGGTCTTGACTCGGCGGATAATCGGTGAAGGGCGCAGGTAATACTGGCGATAGGCTTTGCGATACATCTCTTCCACCATTTCCGCCGTCATATCGCCCATTTCATAACGAGCTTGCTGCTCGAAGAATACATAGTCTTCCCAATCCTGGATCAGCATCCGGCCCTGGCGCTTTACCTGTTCGTAAACGGCGGTGCCGGGGTAGGGCGTCATCATGCTGAAGTTGGCGATCAGCGGGTCCAATTCGATGGCGAAATCGATGGTGTCCTGCATGGTCTCGCGCGTTTCGCCGGGCAGACCGATGATGAAGAAGCCGATGGTTTCCAGCCCTACCTCTTTGCAGGTCTTGAACGCAGCGCGGATCGTGTCGAGATCGATATTTTTGTCGATCGATTTGAGGATTTCGGGATTGCCCGTCTCCACGCCAAAGGCCGTCCGGCGCAGACCCGCCCGCTTCAGCTTGCTCATCAGATCGTAATCGGCCAGGTTGGCGCGGATGCCGTTGACGAAAATCCAGGGCACGTGATTGAGATTGTTATGGATCAGCATGTCGGCCAGTTCGTGCAGGCGTTTTTTGCGGATGTTGGCGCTGTCGTCGAGCACGCCTATCTCCTGCGCCCCCATTTCTTCCACCAGATGACGCCACTCAGCCAACACGTTTTCGGGTGTGCGGCTGCGCCATTTGATCGGCATGATCGACTGCGAGCAGAATGTGCAGCGATAAGGGCAGCCGCGGCTGGTGAGGATGCTGAAGCTCTTGGAGCCGTCCACGGCGTCGGTGGCGGGTTGCAGGTTGGTATAGCCCTCCATCTTGAACAGATGGTAGGCAGGCCAGGGCAGGCTATCCAGGTCGGCGATCACCGGGCGATCGGGGTTGCGATGAATTTCGCCGTCGCTGCTCTGATAAGTGATACCCAGGCAATCGTCCCAAATTCCTTTGGCCGGATCCATCAAGGCTTTCGTCGAGAAATCATCCTGATCCCGCATAAAGGCCTCGACCCGGTCACAGATTTCGATCCAGCTTTCCTCGCCCTCGCCCCGCACGACGATGTCAATCCCGGCCTGCCTGACTGATTCGAAGTCCAAGTCTTCGGCAGCGACCGAAGGATGCGGGCCGCCAATGATGACGGGCACATCATGCACAGCCTTGATTTTGGCGGCATGGCGCCAGGCTTGTTTCACCTGCGGCGTGTTGGCGGTGATGCCGACCACGTGCGGGCGGAATTCCTGCATGAATTCGTCCAGGGGTTGCTCTTCCACATCGGCATCAAAAATCCGCACCTCATCCCCTCGGCGTTCGGAGACTGCGCCCAGATAGGCGAGCCCCAGGTGGGGTGATGTGCGGGTGTCGATGGGAAGTCGGAAGCGGGGATTGATGAGTACAACACGCATGGCGTGGAACCTCGTAACTTGACGTTTAATGGGTATCAGGTAATGGATATTGGTGATGCCAACGGCAGATCATTACCCATTATCTAATCCCGATTAGAATGTCGGAATCTGTTTATTGCGCCTCACGAGGTCGGCGCAAAAACCATCTTCCTCAAGGCGCTGGCAAGGGCCGATTATATGATCGCACTGGATCACTGTCAAGTTTTTTATGAAAGACTTCATAAAAATTATTGGCTCGCCGCCCATCTCGCCCGGCTTTCGCTTTTGACTGCCCTGTTGCGGTGTGATAGCTTTTCGCGACAGCCGCGTTGAGCGGAGTGACTGAATTGGCCATC
This sequence comes from Caldilineales bacterium, assembly GCA_024102915.1. Classification (GTDB taxonomy): domain Bacteria; phylum Chloroflexota; class Anaerolineae; order J102; family J102; genus JAGFJG01. The sequence goes on along the minus strand of JAGFJG010000157.1, from coordinate 17,640 downwards.
AACGGGACCCCATGCAATCTTCTGGCTTAGCCGAAAACGCACCTTCACCCGCAAGCCCTCGCCTGATGATGCGGGGCTTTATTCCATGGGCGCTTCTCGTTTTACTGGCTTTGCCTCTGCCTGGGCGATTACTGCCGCCCGGATTCTGGCAATCCGGCGATGGCATGCACCATCTCTTCCGTGTGGCTGCATTGGGCCAATATGTGAATGCGGGCATGTTGTTCCCGCGCTGGTTCGGGGATTTTTCTTTTGGCTACGGCGCGCCGGTCCTCAATTTCTATAACCCGCTCAGCTACTATCTGGCCTTGCCGTTCACGCTGTTGGGGCCGCTGACGGCGCTGAAAGGGGCGATGCTCTTGGCGGCGATTCTCTCCGCCGCGGCCCTCTTTGTTTATGCCAGGCAAAGGGCGCAATGGCCGCTGGCGTTGCTGGCGGCGCTAGTCTATCTCTACCTGCCTTACCGCGCCGTCGATCTTTACACGCGGGCGGCCCTGGCCGAACATGTCGCCTTCATCTGGTATCCGCTCATATTGTTGGCCGCCGACCGCCTGACGATTGCGGTGGCGACAGGTCGTTCCGCCCGACCGCAGATCACCCTCTTTGCCCTGTTCTGGGCGGGATTACTCCTCACCCATTCTTTCAGCGCCGTGATGTTTGCGCCGTTCGCCTTAGCGTACCTAATCTGGCTGGCGGCGCGGGCGCACGATTGGCGGGTGCTGCTGTGGTCTGGTCTGGGCGGCTTGCTGGCAGCGGGGCTGAGCGCCTTTTTCTGGCTGCCGCTTCTTCGCGAGCAGCAGTTCGCCGGACTGGGCGCGGGTGGGATTTCAACCGGTTATCGCCAGCATCTCATGCGCCTGGGCCAGATGATCGGCGGGCTGCGTTATGATTTCACGACCGGTGAACTGGACCCCAGCTACTTTGCCCTCGGCTTCATTCCTTTCCTGCTGCTGATCATGTGTTTGGGCTTTTCCATTGTACGCGTGGCGCGTCGGCGTGGAAACGGGGCGAATAACATTATTCCCACGGCGGCGGAAACGGCCCTTTTTGGCGGATTGGTTACACTCGTCGCCCTATTTATGACTCTTGGTATCTCGCAACCGCTTTGGGATGCGCTGGCACGGTTGCTGGCCCCCATGCAATTTCCCTGGCGATTTTTCGGCATGGCGACATTCGGCATTTCGCTCAGCGTCCTGGCCCTACCGTTCGACTCCATTCCCAACGGGCGCAATCGCACCCTGGCGATTGTCATCGTTTCCGGCTTCATCTTGCTTTCGCTTGCCCTGACCACATTGTCTGCCCTCAACCTGCAACCTCTGACCCTCGCCAACCGTGATGTCACCGCTGAACGCATGTGGGAAATGGACACGGCGACCGGGCAGGCGGGCACGACCTGGGGCGGGGAGTTCATCCCGGCGGGGGTGCGGGAACAACGCTGGGCGTTAGGGCGGAGACCGGAGCAGCCATCGGCGGGTGAGGCCATCGCGGCGCCAGAGGTCACGCTCACGTCGGTCGGGCCAGATCGGATCGAGTTCGCCGCAGCGAACACGGAGCCGTGGCCGCTCCGTTATCACGCATTCTATTTCCCCGGCTGGCAGGTACGCGTTGATGGCCGGCCCGTTCCCACTGTGGCCTCCGGCGACATGGGACTGGTCACAGCGGAAATTCCGGCCGGCGAGCACACCATCCGCATCGCCTTTGAATCGACGCGCACTCGCACGATTGCGGCGGTGATTTCGTTGCTTTCGACCGTCATCCTGCTCTTTCTGGCCTGGCCGGGCGGACGAGTTTTGCGCGCGGTCGCCATTCTGTTGGTGGGATTGGCTCTGCTGGCCGGGGTCAATGCCGCCGGTGTGGGCAGGGAATCCCGAACCCCCGCGCCCGTGCAGACCCAACTCTCTGACTTCGCCCAACTGCTGGCCTGGGAAGCGACTCCGATCCCCGCCGCCGACGCCCTGGACGTGACCCTGTACTGGCTGGCACTGCGCCAATCCGACGTGGATTACAAGGCTTTTGTCCATCTCATGGATGGTTCCGGCCAGGTCGTCGCCCAGCACGACGGCGACCCCGTGGGCGGGTACACGCCGACGACGCGCTGGCAGCCCGGCGAGCTCATCATCGACCGCCATCGCATTCCCCTGCCGCCCGGCTATGTTCCCGGATCGTATGCCATGGCCGCGGGAATGTATGAGCTAACAGGAGATGGTCCGGCCAATCTCGCCATCCCGCAAACGCCCGACAATCGGGCACAATTGGGCGGAATCGAGATATACTGAGGGCATGACCGCCATTCCCGCCGAAAAAGCTGATATGGCCGCCCACGGACGCCGCCAGAGCCTGTTCATTGCCGGGCTGTTGCTTTTACTGATTCCGGCGCTGGTCCCACTGATTCGCAGCGGCTTTTTCATTTCCTACGACGGCACGTTCCATCTATATCGCGGTGTCGCTCTCGCCAATGCCTGGGCACAGGGCGTGCTGCACCCGCGGCTTTTCCCGGAGTTCGGGTTCGGGTATGGGCAGGCGATCCTCAATTTCTACGCACCGCTGAGCTACTGGCCCGCGGCCATGCTGGCTCTGGCGGGATTCAACCCGGTCGTTGCCGTCGAGCTGACCATCGCCCTGGGATTTGTGTTGGCGGCGCTGGCGATGTACGGCTATGTGAATTGGCTGTGGGGGCCGTGGGCGGGACTGCTGGCCGCCATCACATACACCTATTTCCCATACCACCTCGCCGATGCCTACGCGCGCGGGGCCGTCCCCGAACTCATGGCTTTCATCTTCCCGCCGCTCATCCTCTGGACTTTCACTGCCGCCTTCGGTATTTCGAACCGGTCTCGCATTCCCCAAGAATCCGCAATTCCCTTCCTTCTCGCCGCCCTCGCTTACGCTGCCCTCGTCCTCACCCACAACCTCACCGCCCTGCTCATGGTCCCGGTCACAGCCGTTTACTTGCTGTTATTAGCGGCCTGCACGAACCGCTGGCGCAGATTGCTCCCGGCGGCCGGCGCGCTGTTGTTGGCCTTGGGATTGAGCGCCTTCTACTGGCTGCCGGTGCTGGTCGAAAGCGGTTCGGTCGGTCTCGCCATCGGCCCCTCGGAGGGTTTTGGAAGTCATGCTCTGAGCGCACTCAGACTGATTTCCAACTCGATATTTTACGCTTATCATGGCGAATCGGGCGCAGCCGAAACCTATCCGTTGAACTGGTTTGCGGTGATTATGTTCATCAGCGTCATCAGCTTGCTGATTTGGCGCTGGCGTCAGCGGCGGCAACCGGCCAACACGCCGATCCTGGCTTTTCACATCGGGTTGACCGTGGTCGCCATTTTCATGACCACCACCCTCTCGCTATTCCTCTGGCGACTGCTTGCGCCTGTCCTCGGCCACCTGCAATTCCCCTGGCGTTTTCTCTTGCTGGCAGCGGTGGGACTGGCGGTCGCCGTGAGCGCACTGCCTGTACTGCTGCCTCGAATCAGGCCCAGCTATTTGCTGGCAGGCGTCATCTTTCTGGCGCTGCTGACGGCGCTGCCCCGGCTGCCCGTGCAAAATCTATCCATCTCCGCCGCCGAAGCCTGGTCGCCGCAACGCATGTGGGCGGAGGACGCAGCCAACGGGCAGGTCGGAGCCACCTGGGCGGGCGAGTTTCTGCCGCTGGCCGTGACTGCACAGCGCTGGGAGATCGGTCACTCGAAGCCGGACGCCGCCGACGGCGCGGCCTTGCCCGGCCCCATTCGGGCCAGGGTGACCGGGGTCAGCTACGACGGCATCAATCTCGACATCTCGACCCCGGCCAATCTGGAACTCCGCCTGCATCAATTCACCCAACCGGGATGGAACGCAGCCATCGACGGCACGGCTGCGAGCATTTATCCTTCCGGCGACCTGGCGCTGGCCACGATCACTGTCCCCGCGGGTTCGCATCAGATCAGCTTCGACTTTGGTCGCACAACCGCCCGGACTTTAGGCGCATTGATTTCGCTGGCGTCTGCGATTGTTTGGGGCGTCCTGGCCTGGTATTGGGGGCGCGAACGCCGCTCCCTTCGCATAGCCGCCGTAGCAATGCTCGTGCTGGCGCTGATCATGACCCTGAACAGCCTGGGCGTCGGCCAAAAAAACCGCATCCCCAAGCCGGTGCAGGCCCAGATGGAAGACGTGGTGCAACTGATCGGTTGGGAGGCGTCGCCGGCGCGGGGCGCAGAGAACACCCTTGATGTGACGCTGTACTGGTTGGCGCGGCGAGAAGTCGCCACCGATTACAAAGCCTTTGTTCATGCCCTCGACAATGGCGAGCAGGTCATCGCCCAGCACGATGGCGATCCGGTGGGCGGATTCACGCCGACCACGCGCTGGCAGCCGGGCGAGATCATCGTGGATACGCATCGACTGGTTCTGCCTGAGGGAAATCCAACATCGCAACTCTCTTTGCGGGCGGGCATGTATGAACTGACCGGTGACGGCCTGCGCAATCTTGTGATCGATCCGCCCACGCCCGATGGCCGGGTCGATTTGGGAAAGGTACAGGCGCCCTGATGCTGGCACGTCGCTTCTTTTTGATCATCTTGGCCCTGTATCTCGTGCTGGCTACGGCTTACTCGGTGGCCCAACCTTTGGGTGAAGCCCCAGACGAGGCCGACCACTACGCCTATGCCCGCTATCTGGCCCAGAATCGGGCGCTGCCGGTCGGCCCCGCGGTCACGCAGAGCAAACATCCGCCGCTTTATCACGCGGCTGTGGCGGCGCTGGCGGGATGGACGGGCATGGATTTCGATTTCCTGCGCGCCAACCCCGACGCCTTCCCCCTCGGCACGGACGCACCCCCGAACTTCTTCATTCACACCACCCTGGAATCGTGGCCCTGGCGCGACGGAGCGCTGGCCCTGCACCTGGCCCGGCTGTTTTCGGTCGCCCTGGGCGCGGTGACGCTGTGGGCGACGTGGCGACTCGGTCGCGAGTGTTTCCCCAAACGCCCGGAAATCGGCCTGATCGCAGCCGCGTTTCTGATGGGTCTGCCCGGCTTCCTTTACATCAGTGGGGCGATGAACAACGACAATGCCGCGGGCGCGTTCGGGGCGCTGGTCTTGCTGTTCATGGCTCGCATCATCTGGCGCGGCATCGGTTGGGCGCGACTGGTCGGGTTGGGCATCGTGTTGGGGTTGGGGCTGCTATCGAAGGTGGGCACGCTGGCTTTGTGGCCGCTGGTCGCCATCGCTATTGCCGGAGCGATGTGGCCGCAGCGACACGACGTTCGGGCCTGGCTGCAAGGGTTGGGCTATGCCCTGTTTGTCTGGTTGCTCGGCCTGTTGATCGCTTCGCCCTGGCTGCTGCGCAACTGGCAACTCTACAACTCGCCCCTGGCCTGGGAACTGGTGCGTCAGACCGTGGACGAACGCCTGGCTTCGCTCACCGCTGCCGATCTGGTGTGGCTGGCGAAAGGACTTTACAGCTATTTCTGGGGGCGATTTGGGCCGGTGGGTCAGGTGTGGCTGCCGGGATGGGCGTATGTGTTGGCGGGAGTGTTTGTGTTGGCGGCTGTCATTGGCATTGTGTATGCGTTGAGACGATGGACGATGGACGATGGGACAGTAAACAGTAAACAATTGACAGTGAGCGGTAAGCAGTCACCACTGACTACTGATCACCGCCCTCTGTTCTTTCTCCTACTCCTCGCCCTGGCTCCGCTGCTTGTGCTCGCCTCTATCGTGCAATATTCCACGGTGGCGCTGGGTACGGATCAGGCGCGATTGATGTGGCCCGCCATCGCCGCCATCGCCGTGTGGGTGGGCGTGGGCGTGGCCGGGTTCGCCGAATGGGTGGGACGAGGTCGCATCGGTTGGGCCAGATTGACGGCCGGGTTTATCGCTTTGGCCGGACTGGCGGGGTTGCTGGCCTTGCTGTTGGCGCTGCGCCCGGCTTTCGCCCCGCCCGCACCCGCGTTCCCGCCCGGAACCGTAGCCGCCGAGCAGCGAGCCACTTTCGGCGACAGCCTGAATTTGATCTCTGTCGAACTGCCACCTGCGCCCCTGAAACAGGGCGAATCGATCCCCATCACCCTGCTCTGGCAGGCGAGCCAACCCCTGGCTGCTGATCTGCGCCCGGTCGTTCGGCTCGTCCATCAGGACGGCTGGCTGGCCGCTGAATGGGATCACAGCCCCGCCCAGGGGCGATACGCTACCGACCGCTGGCAGCCGGGCGAAATCATCGCCGATCCCTACCTGCTGGAACCAGACCCGGCCAGCAGCGGCGAGTTCACCGTGTTGCTGGGCGTGCGTCCTTTCCGCGGCGACTGGCTGCCCATCAGCCCGTCCGCTGACGGCGACTTTTTGACGATTGGCCGTATTCAGTACGAGTAAGAGACAGATTAGGAACTGCGGCATTTCGCTCGCATTGTGATAGATTCAACGACAGATGAGCAGTTCTTCCGTTATAATAGGTCGATGATTGAAGTTTGAATATCGAAGACGGTGTGATCCCCGCACAACCTCAATTTATCCCCCAATCATCAATCTCCAAGTATCTGTAAATGTCTGCATTGTCTAACGTCTGGTCAACCCTATCTGAATTCGATGTCGCCGAACTGCGCGGGCTGACGGCGAAACTGTTGCGCGTGGCGATCCTGGGCAGCGACGTTGCCGCCATGCACTGGCTGGCAGACGAACTGGCCGCCAATCCCTACCTGAAGACGCAGACGCCAGCCTCGCAAACGATGTGGTTGTATGCGTTGCCTGCCAGTGAACCTGAACTGGCCGAAGCCGCCAAAGCGGAAATGGCGTTCATCGTCCTGGCCGCGGATGGGGTCTGGGAAAAGGAACAGGCCGCTTTCGCTAGATTGCGCGGCATTCGCCCCGACCAGACCGTGGTGGTCGTACAGATGTTGGGCGCGGGCGAGGGTCAATTGCCCACCCTGCAATGGAACCAGTGGCGCGGCGCTCGCCTCACCGCCATAGACCCACGGGTCGAATCGCCATTACAAGCCGAGTTCATCCCCACGCTTCTTTCCACTCAGCCCGACCAAATGATCCGCCTGGCGCATTTCCTGCCCGCCTTGTGTCCCGCCGTCTCGGCCAAATTGATCAAGGATACCTGCGTGACCAACGCCAGCTATTCGGCGGCGACCGGCGTGGCCGAGATGGTCCCCGTCCTCAACATCCCTTTGAACGCCGCCGACATGATCATCCTCAGCAAGAATCAAGCCTTGCTGACCTACAAACTGGCGCTGGCATTGGGACACAATTCCGGCATCCAGGAGATGATTGCGCCGATTGCGGGCGTGTTGGGGGCCGGATTTGTCTGGCGACAACTGGCCCGCACTCTGGTCGGGTTCATCCCCGGCATCGGCATCGTCCCCAAGATCGCCATCGCCTACGCCGGGACTTACGTCGTGGGCAAGGTGGCCTTCGCCTGGTATGCGCATGGCGAGGAATTGACGGGCGAGCGTATGCAGGCGCTTTATCGCGAGGCGCTGGTTGAAGGCCGGGATTGGGCGGCTGCGCATCTGCCCAAAGAGCGACCCAGCCTGCCCCGACCAAAGCTGCCCAGCCCCGCCCTCCCACGTCGAACCGCCCGGCGTTGTCCGCAGTGCTCGAAGCGTCTGCGCAAACGCGACCAGTTTTGTTCCAGTTGCGGGTATGACCTCACCGAACACGATCTGACTCCCACCATCGAACCGGAGAACGCGCTAACATGAAAGAACTGCGGACCGAGATCACGATTGACGCCCCCGTTGCGGATGTCTGGCGGGTTTTGACAGACTTCGCCGCCTATCCTGACTGGAACCCTTTCGTGCGGTCGATTGAAGGCAAGCTTGCGATTGGCGCTCCTCTCAAAGTACTTTTGGGCGCTTCCGGCAGCCGCACGATGACTTTCAAGCCCACCGTTACCAAGCTCAAACCCCTCGAAGAATTTCGCTGGCTCGGCAGTCTTTTCTTCCCCGGCATCTTCGACGGTGAACACATCTTCGAACTTCAGGCCAAAACGCCGGAAACCACCCTTTTCACCCAACGCGAGGAATTCAACGGCTTCCTGGTTTCACTGATTCTGGGCCGGACCGGCGCGGACACCCGGCGCGGCTTCGAGGAGATGAACGCCGCCCTCAAAGCCCGCGCCGAATCTGGCATTGGCGATTCCGCCGGTGGTTTTGCTTAGGGCGTCCGACATATTTGCCCACACTCATCTCACCATTTGATATTGGGTATTTGATATTCGATATTGCATACGCTCCCAATACCCGATACCAAATATCCAATACCATCCTCCACTATTTCCAATGAACCCCACCGACCTCCTCCAAAAAGCTGCCGACGGCATTCGTCTCACTCCCGCCGAAGGGCTTGAACTCTACCAGCACGCTGATCCCAACCGCCTGATGGAGATCGCCCACGACTTGCGTCTGCGAAAAACCGAGCCGGGCGTGGTCACCTATCTTGTGGATCGCAACATCAACTACACCAACGCCTGCACCACCGACTGCCAGTTCTGCTCGTTCTATCGCGTGCCCGGTCATCCCGAAGTGTACGTGCAGAGCAAGCGCCAAATTGGCGAACGCGTGGAGGAATTGCTGGCCTGGGGCGGCACGCGCATCCTCATGCAGGGCGGCCACAACCCCGATCTTCGCATCGAGTGGTACGAGGATATGCTGCGTTTCCTCAAGTCCACGTACCCCGAAATCGAGTTGGATTGCTTCAGTCCCTCCGAGATCGAGAACATCGCTGGGTTGGAAGGGTTGAGTATGGAGCAGGTTTTGGCACGGCTCAATCGGGCGGGACTGGATGGTCTGCCCGGCGGCGGGGCGGAAATCCTGGACGATGCCGTGCGTGCCCGCATCGCTCCCAAAAAGACGAAGACCGCAGCATGGTTGCACGCCATGCGCATCGCCCAACGCCTGGGCATGGTCACCAGCGCCACCATGGTCATCGGTTTCGACGAGACCTGGGAACAGCGTGTCGCCAGCCTCACTCGCCTGCGCGAGCTGCAGGATGAATCGCTGGCCGCGCACGGCAACGGCTTCACCGCCTTCATCATGTGGACGGCGCAACTCAGCCACACCAACAGCCTGGGCCGCAGCCGCCACCGCGCTAACTACGGGGCGGACTACGACGAATACCTGCACACCAACGCCTTCGCCCGCATCTATCTCGACAATTTCACCAATTTCCAGGCAAGCTGGCCCACCCAGGGCCTGGACACCGCCCGCCGCGCGCTTTTCGCCGGGGCTAACGACTTCGGCAGCACCATGCTCGAAGAAAACGTGGTCAGCCAGGCGTCGGCTTTCACCGAGCAGGAGCCGCGCATGAGCGTGCATCGCCTGCACGAGCAGATCCGGCAGGCTGGGTTCACGCCCGCGCAGCGCGACAGCCGCTACAACACCGTCCGCAGATTCGACCGGGTGATGACCGCCGCCGAACTCGCTCCCGTCTCCATTCCAACACGATTGAACGGTGTGGAAGAGCCAGCGGCGAATTTTTTGCCGATGGCGAGTTTGTAACCTCACGCCTCCCATGTCCCGCCTTCGCACCTTCCTCGAAATGATCAAATTCGAGCACACGATCTTCGCCCTGCCGTTTGCCTATCTGGGCATGCTGCTGGCGTGGTGGACGACGGGCATGCTGGCTGCACCTATCGATTGGCCGACACTGATCACGCAGTTCGTGTGGATCACGGTGGCAATGGCGGCGGCGCGTACGGCGGCTATGGCTTTCAACCGCGCTATCGACGCCGAGATCGACGCCCGCAACCCCCGCACCGCCAACCGCCCCATCCAGGCGGGCCGCATCAGCAAACGATCCGTGTGGATGGCCGGATTCGTGGCGTTGGCGGTGATGCTCTTCGCCGCCTGGCAATTGAACACATTTGTGCTCATGCTGTCGCCGCTGGCGGTGATCGGGCTGGTGGGCTACGCCTACACCAAGCGCTTTACCTGGCTCTGCCATATCTGGCTGGGGCTGGTGGATGGCGCGGCCGCCGCCGGAGCCTGGGCCGCTGTCACCGGCAGTCTGGCGGATCCCATCCCCTGGCTGCTGTGGGCCGCCGTGACCGTGTGGATCGCCGGCTTCGATCTGATCTACGCCTGCCAGGATGTGGAGATCGACCGCCGAGAAGGACTCAAGAGTGTTCCCGCCCATTTCGGCATCCCCGCCGCCCTGCGCTTCGCCCAAATCTTCCATATCCTCACCGTCATCCTCCTGGCAGCGGTGGGGATTGTGGCCGGGTTGGGCTGGCCTTACTGGCTGGGTTTAGTGATCGTGGCCGGGCTGCTCGTCTATGAACACACCCTTGTCAAACCCACTGACCTCAGCAAAGTCAACCTCGCCTTCTTCACCATGAACGGTTACATCAGCGTGATTACGCTCGTGGCGACATTAGCGGGACTGATTGTCTTGTGATGGAGTAATGGGGTAATTTGCGTCATCCGACACGTGTTATTTCATCACTCATCACTTCAATATGCCCAAATCTTCCAATACCCAATATCCTACCGCCATGCTTCAAACTTTACCCATCCCCGCCACACAGACCAGTGACCTTTCCGACATCGTCGCCAAAGTCGATGCCGGTGAGCGCCTGAGTTACGACGACGGCCTGCGCCTGTTCCGCAGCAACGATCTGCTCACCGTCGGCCAACTCGCCAACCAGGTGAATACGCGCATCAATGGCGACAAATACGTCTACTTCAACCAGAATCGCCACATCAACCCCACCAACGTCTGCGCCTTCCATTGCAATTTCTGTTCGTTCGCCAAATTCAAGGAAGACACGCCCGGCGCCTACACCTGGACGCCGGAACAGATCGTCGAGCGCATCCGCCCGGACGTGCACAACCGCGTGACCGAATTTCACATCGTCGGCGGCCTGCATCCCACCCTCGGCTTCGACTATTACGTCGATATCCTGCGGGCGCTGAAAAAGGAATACCCCTGGGTGCACCTCAAAGCCTTCACCGGCGTCGAAATCGACTTCTTCGCCCAACTCACCGGCAAGGACCATCGCACGGTGTTGGAGGAGTTGATTGAGGCTGGGTTGGGTTCCATGCCCGGCGGCGGGGCTGAGATATTCCACCCCGACATCCGCAACAAAATCTGCCCGGAAAAAGCCGACGCCGCCACCTGGCTGGCGATCCACGGCATCGCCCACGACTTGGGCTTGCACACCAACGCCACCATGCTCTACGGCCACATCGAGAGCTACGAACACCGCGTGGATCACCTCATCCGCCTGAGAGAACAACAGGATCGGTCGGGCGGGTTCAACACCTTCATCCCCCTGCGCTATCACCCCGAAAACAACAACCTGGGCCGCCGACTCGATTGGACGACCGCCCACGACACGCTCAAGACCATCGCCGTCAGCCGCATCCTCCTCGACAACTTCCCGCATGTCAAGGCTTATTGGATCATGCTGACCCCGCCCATCGCCCAGCTTGCCCTGCACTTCGGCGCGGACGACATCGACGGCACGGTGGTCGAGGAGAAAATCTATCACGACGCCGGGGCCACCACCGAGGAGCAACTCGACAAATTCGACCTCCTGCGCCTGATCAAAGCCGTGGGTAAAACCCCGGTCGAGCGCGACACCCTCTACAACGTGATCGAAATCTACGACCAGCCCATCGAAACCTACGCGCCCGACAGCCGCAAAACCCGACGCGGCGAGGTCAAGATCACGCATATCGAGTTGAATTAGTGTTCCGGGTTCCGAGTTCTGCGTTCCGTGAAAGGCATAACGTGTACAAGAGGTTAAATGGCCGGGATTCGTAGATTTGAGGAGATTCATGCCTGGCAAGAAGCCCGCGAACTGACGAAACAGATGTACGCGCTTTGCGCCGATGGCAGTTTGGCGCGTGATTTTGGTCTACGTGATCAAATGCAGCGTGCTGCTGTCTCCACGATGACAAATATTGCCGAGGGTTTTGGGAACTCGTCTAACGTCGAATTTGCGCGATTCCTTGAGATCGCCCGCCGCTCAGCTCTGGAAGTTCAGTCTTTGCTCTATGTTGCGGTTGATGTTGGTCACATTTCCGAGACGAATTTTCGAACCATTTATCAGCAAGCCGAAAAAACTAAAGCAATGATCGGCGGTTTTCGCCGTTTCGTACTCGACAATCATAACCCTTCCTTATGACAACATTCGACCAACTCCCTGCGGAACCAGGAACTCGGAACGCGGAACGCCAGCCGCAGAACCCGGAACCCGGAACCCATAACCTAAGAATCGGCATCATCGACTACCTCAACGTCGAGCCGCAGTATTACCGCCTGCAGGAGCGATTGGCCGGAAAACCGGTGAGATTCCTGCGCGGCGTGCCCACCGAACTCAACCGGGCGCTGGCTGCCGGCGAGATCGACCTGGCCCCGGTCAGTTGCATTACCGCCGCAGAGCTGGCCGATCAGGTCGCCATTCTGCCCGATCTCTCCATCGCCACTGTAGGCGCGGTCAAGACTGTATTGTTGTTCAGTTGGATGGCCGACCCGCGCGAGTTGGATGACGTACGCATCGCACTCTCCGACGAATCGGCCACGTCGGTCGAATTAGTCAAAATCCTTGCTCGCCACTTCTGGCAGGTTACCCCGCGCTATTCGGTCGAGCCGCAAGACCTGGGCCAGATGTTGCGCCGCGCTTCCGCCGCGCTGCTCATTGGCGACGATGCCCTGGTCGAATCAGCCCATCGTCGTGAGATACCCGGTCGGGGTCAGCCCTATGCTTTCGATCTGGGCGACGAATGGCTGAAATGGACGGGGCTGCCCTTCGTGTTCGCGGTGTGGGCCGCCCGCCGCGCAGCCTTGCCCGCTATCGCCGAACTGGACATCGTTCCCGCACTGTACGAGAGCAAAGCCGACGGCCTCGCCCACATCCCCGAAATCGCCCGAGCTTACGCACCCCGCCTGGGCCTGCCCGTTGGCGTGCTCACCAAATATCTGCACGACCTGCGCTATGATTTGCGACCGCGCGACCGCGCCGGTCTGCTCACATACTTTCTCCTGGCTCTGCCGGGGTTCAAGCCCGAAGGTTTGCAATGCTGGCATCCGCAAGAGGGGATGCGCCAACTCTTCCAGGGCATCGAGCCGGCGGACGTGGTTCGCTTTAATCCCATCACTGCATAACGCTCGAAACTTCACCCATCCCCTGCCCGATTGTCTGTCAAAAGCTGTCGGGTTTTTTGTTTGGCACGTTTTGAGAGACACTTTGGCTATGATGGAAGATGTGTCGCTCGACTGGTAACGCAGATCACGCTGTGAACGTATCAAATGAGACCTATTACTCTGCTAATTTGTGGTTTGGCCGTTTTATTGATTGCCAACTGCGCGTACTTTCAACCGCCAATCGATAGGGGCGATGCTGAGATTGCTGGCGATCAGGGCGTGGTCGCCTACGTGCTCGACGGCGACATCTGGATTAAGCGCCTGCCGGATGGCGAACCACTACGCATCACGTATGACGGCGCAAATGCAGAACCGCGCTGGTCTCCCACCGGCCAGTGGTTGGCCTTCCGCAAGTTGGATAGCCAGGTCTGGTTGTATTCGCTGACCGAGAAAAATGCCTGGGCAGTCGAGAATGGCGCACCTGCCAATGCCTATGCCTGGTCGCCGGTGGGGGATAGATTGGCGGCGCTCATCGGCTCTGGCATTCTCCACATGAAGATCATCACACCGGGCAGCGCCGAGACCCTGACGCTGGAACCGCCGATGATCGAAGGCATGCCCGGTGCGCCATTCTGGAACCCGACCGGAGAGTGGATTGCTTATACGTGGTTGGCATTTCCAGAGAATGGTGAAGCCCGGCAGACGATCCGGATGCGCCGCGCCGATGGAGGTGAACCGGTCACGCTTTTGGAAGGCGGAAGCCCGGCCACAGAACCCACGCTGAACATTGCTGGCTGGCTGCCGCAGGGCGCAGGTTTGCTCTTTTGGTACGGCCCCCGGCTGATCGACTCCTTCCTGCCCGATACCATCGATCTGCGAACGCTGCCGGTCGAGCAACCACAACCGCCAGGCGATGAGCCGCCGATAACTATCGAAGACGTGTCGTGGTGGTTCGCCAACGACATCGCGACCGCTCCGCCAAATACGGACTCAGGCCGGGGAGATATGGTTGCGGCCACCCAGGGCGCTGGCCCGCCCTGGACCGACAAGGCCATCGCCATTCCTGATCGGCGTCTGACCCCATCCGACCAGGCCGCCATCCACCCGGCGTGGTCGCCCGACGGCTCGCGCATCGCCTACAGCGGCATGCCGGATTCTGCTGCGACTGAAATCGAAGAGGGAGAAGCGGCGCTCAGCCAGCGCCGCATCTGGATTACCGATACGTCGGGCGAGGCCAACCCCCAACCTGCGACCAATGACCCCGCTTTTCGGGACGAGCGCCCGGAATGGTCGGTGGATGGCCGCAAAATCCTCTTTGCTCGCATCGACGGCGAGGGCCAAGCTTCACTGTGGTTGCTGTCGTTGGCGACTGGCGAAACTGAATTGGTGGTCGAGCGAATTTCGCTGCCAAATCAGACCGATCCGGCGCTGCAAAACGTCCTATGGAATGGAAGCTACGATTGGTTGCCATAGGCTCAAATCAATCCCGCCGCAAACGCATTTCCTCTTGCCATTGGGAGTGAACCATGACCTACGAACAGATCCTGACCGACTACGCCGATGATCCCGAACAACTGGAATTAACCTTTCTCAAGGCGACGCGCGCGGGAGACACGCAGGCGTTCACCGACGCCATTTATGCCCGGCATGAGGCGAATCCCGCGCACATGCTTTTTGCAGCCTGGTATTATCGCCTGGCCTATTCGGCTGAGATCGTCAAAGACAAGGCTATCGCCTGGGCCTGGGCAATCCCTCTGGCTTTTGTCAATGGCCTGATCTTCTGGGCGTTATCCGACCTGATGACGCCGGTGCGGGGGAAGGATTTCTTGCCCCTGCTCGCCATTATCTGGTCGCCCATCAGCGCTGTCCTGGTGATGCTCTTTCTGGCCATGGCAAGCAAACCGCTCTGGCGGCGATTGGGCTTGCTTGCAGCCGGGTTGGCAGCCCTCTCGATCTATGTGCTCGTAGCCTACGATCTATTCGTGCCGGGATTTTTCCAGCAACAGTACCTCAACCTGACCGTGTTCCATCTGCCCCTGATTGCCTGGGCGGCGGCAGGTCTCTATGTGCTTTTGGGGCGGATGGACGCCGAGAACCGCTTTGCCTTTTTGTTCAAATCGCTGGAAGTCTTCGTCATGGCGGGCTTGTTCGTGATCGTGGGCGGGCTATTTACCGCTATCACATTCGCCCTCTTCCAGGCGCTGGGCATCGAGCCGCCCGGCCTGGTGATGCGGCTATTCTTTGCCGGCGGCGGCGGGCTTATCCCTGTGCTGGCCGTAGCCATGATCTATGACCCTGAAGTTGCGCCCGTGCAGCAGTCATTCAACCAGGGCTTGAGCAGGTTGATAGCCTCCTTGCTCCGTCTGATGTTGCCGCTGGCGCTGCTCGTTCTCGCCATCTATCTGGTGTTCATCCCATTCAATTTTCGACAGCCCTACGAAAACCGAGATGTCCTGATCATCTTTAACGCCATGCTGTTTGCCGTGATCGGGCTGTTGGCTGGGGCGACGCCGGTGCAGGCGACATCGGCGGGGCCAGGGACGCAGAAATGGCTGCGGCGTGGCATCATTGCCGTAGCCGCGCTGGCGCTGATCGTCAGCCTGTATGCGCTTTCCGCCATTGTATACCGCACTTACATCGACAAACTGACGCCGAACCGGCTCGCTTTTATCGGTTGGAACCTGATCAACATTGGCATCCTGATTCTGCTTTTGGTCAAGCAAGTGCGGGCCGGGCAGAGTCAGTGGCTGACTGCCATGCACGGCACATTCGCCATTGCCACAATCCCCTATGTGGTCTGGACGTTGATCACGATCGCTGCCTTGCCATGGATGTTCGGCATCGACCGCACCGAGATCGAGAGCCTGCCGCCAGAGATCCAAGAGATCGTCTACGATCGACCTTATCCCATCCTGCTCAAGTGCCCCAGCAGCCCCGATGTATACTTGTTGGAGGGCGGTGAAAAACGCTGGATTCAGGACATCCCGACCTTCGAAGCGCAGGGGTACGAATGGGATCAGGTGCGGCGCGTGTCGTGCACGGCGCTGGAAGAAGTCCCCGACGGCACGCCAATTCCGCCGGATGCGGGCCAGCCGCCGGGCTGAGCGGTTTACGGCTGATTTTGGGGTTCAATCGAAAATTATCTTTCAGAGACGCACGCTTACGAGTTCGGTGCGATCGGCCAAAGTCATTCCTTCGCCTTGATGACGTCACGTTTGCACATCGGTTATGATCGTAGAGTAGAATGACCTCGATTGCACGAAGCGCAGCACTCCATCCTCTAGCAAGATTATCGTGAGCCCCGAAAACCGCCAATCCACCCGTACGGCTTCCACCGCGCCCGCAGCCGAGACGCGAGCCGTGTGGGTGTCGCGTTTCGATTGGACCGAGGGCGGCGCCAAGCCCGCCAACCCGGCGCGCCTCGACCAGATCGTGGAGGATGTGGCCGGCGCGGGTTTCAACATGATCCTGTTCCAGGTGCGGGGCGTGGCCGACGCGTATTATCATTCCAGCCTGGAGCCGTGGGCGGAACGCGTCTCGGGAATCGCCCTGGGTCAGGCTCCCGAACCATTTTGGGATCCGCTGACGCACATCGTGCAAAAGGCGCACGATGCCGGTCTGCAGGTGCATGCGTGGTTCAACGTGTATCCGGTCGCCGATGGCCGCGGCCAGTGCGAAGTCACCCCGGACTGGAGACTACGACCGATGCCGGCATTTTTCCAGTTGGCGGTGGAACATGGCGTGACGTTGAACAAGGTAAACGGATTGCAGTGGCTGGATGATGGCACGGTCGCCTGCGCCAGTTATCGCTACGCCAGCCCCGCCTCGAAGTTCTACGAGGATCACCTGCTGGCGGTCGCTTCGGAACTGGCTTATCACTACGCCATCGATGGCCTACATCTTGACCATGTGCGCTATGCTGCCCGCAACAGTTCGTGCGACCCGGTGAGTTTACGCCGCTACCACAATCTGGCCGACGATCAGCCCCTGCCCAAATGCGTGCGTGATCAAGCTTATTCCGATTGGCAGCGGCAATTGATCAGCGACATGGTGCGGCGGATTTATGAGGAAGTGACCTCGATCATCCCGGGGATGTGGTTGAGCGCAGCCGTATGGCCCGTGCACACCAAACTGCCGGATTTGGCGCGATTCGGGCCGCACAGTTCCGGCTTTGCCGACTATTATCAGGATTCCAAAGCCTGGGCGCAGGGGGGGTATATCGACGCCCTTATGCCCATGATCTACCCGGCCCTTTACAATTGCCCCGACGACAGTTTTTGGAATCAGGAGGTCTGGCGCATCCTGGTTGCAGACTTTGAGGAAACCTGCCATCCGCGCTTCCTGGTCCCCGGCATCGGCGCTCGCTATTGCACCTTCGACGAGATCGCCAATCGCATCGACCTGGGCCGCAACATCGGCGTGGCCGGGCACGCGTTCTTTTCTTACCGGGGATTGGTAGAGCGCAATTATCTGCGGCAATTGGCGGCGGGGCCGTACTCGACGCCAGCGAAGGTTAGCGTGATGGGATGGAGGTGATTGAGGTTTTCTCACCTATGATTGCAGCTTGTGCTCA
>JAGFJG010000125.1 GCA_024102915.1 Caldilineales bacterium | reverse complement strand
CCCTGAACCCTGAACCCTGAACCTTGAACCTTGAACCCTGAACCTTGAACCTTGAACCTCCCATGACCTTCGACCCTGCCCAAATTCACCTCGACCCTGCCGATTCGCTGCCGTTGTATCAGCAAATCGAGCGGGCGTTGGCCGCGGCCATCGAATCGGGGGACCTGCCCGCCAGCACCCGGCTGCCCGCCACGCGTCCCTTCGCCAAACAGCTTGGCGTCAACCGGGTGACCGTCGTCACCGCCTATGCCGAGCTTGCCGCCGAGGGCTATATCGCATCCCATGTCGGTCGGGGCGCTTTCGTCCTCGACCGCATCGCCCGCGCGGAAACCCCGCTTCCGCCTAGCCTGCGGCAGCCAGGGGATTGGAGTGCGCACAATTTTAACCGGGAGATGATGCGCCTGGCGCAGCGGCCTGATATCATCTCATTTGCGCCCGGCATGCCCGCAACCGATCTGCTCCCCGCCGACGCCTATCGTCTGGCCCTGAACACGGTGTTGCGCCGCGATGGGCCGGAAATCCTGCAATACGGACTCTATGAAGGCTACATGCCGTTACAGGATGCCATCGTCGCAGAACTGGCGGGGTTCGGCATCACGACCGGGCGAGATCGGCTGTTTTTGACCAGCGGCACCGAACAGGGATTGGCCCTAGTCATGCGCACAGTGTTGCAGGCTGGCGACAGGGTTTTGGTCGAGCAGCCGACCTACATGCACGCGCTCGACCTGCTTTCGGGCTCCGGCATTGAGGCCCACTCGCTGCCCTGTGACGATCACGGCCCGCGAGTCGATTTGCTGGCGGGATTACTGGCGGAACTCCGGCCCCGGCTGTTGTACCTCACCCCCACCTTCCATAATCCCACCGGCGTCACCATGCCTCTCGAACGCCGCCAGTATTTGCTGCGTCTGGCGGCGGAGCATGATTTACTGCTGCTTGAGGATGACGTTTACCGGCATCTCTGGCTGGACGAGCCGCCCTCGCCGCCCCTGCGCGCCCTCGATGCCGCGGACAATGTGATCTACACCAATGGCTATTCAAAGTGTCTGCTGCCCGGCGCGCGCATCGGTTATGTGGTCGCCCCAGCCCGCCTGCGGGCCCGCCTGGCCGCCGCCCACCAGACATTGGATGTCACGCCCGGCGAATTGCACCAGCGGGCATTACACCATTATCTGCAAGGAGCGCAGTTTGTCGAGCACTTGCATCGTCTGCGGGCGGCGCAAAAAAAACGACGCGACGCGCTCATCGACGCCCTGGCAACGTACATGCCGCAGGACTGCACATGGTCTTTACCGGGGGGCGGTCTGTACCTCTGGTTGAAACTGCCCGAGGACGGCCCCAGCGCCACCAGCCTCTACGTGCACGCGCTTGAACTGGGCGTAGCCTTTGCACCCGGACATCTCTTCTATCTCAATCAGGAGCCGGGGGCGTCACACAGCCTGCGTCTGAACTTCGTCCTGCATCCGCCCGCCGTCATCGCCGACGGGATTCGCCGTCTGGGGAACGCCTGGAAACAGGCAGCAGGGAATCGCCCCTAGCCTGTACAGGCTTCCTGCGCTTCCACCAGCAATTCGATGATGACATTCCCGTCATATTCAGAGATTTTGTGGGTAATGAGCTTGTTCGCTTCTGCGGTCGCATCTTCCCACCGTCCGCTGGCAGCCAGGCAATAGCACAATTGTTTGAGCGCCGTATCGTTCTCAGGGCGACGCAGGCGGATTTCCAGTAGATGCTCGATTGCATCATCGTATTCGCCGGACTGCGCCAGGCAAATCGCCAATTCGATGCGTGAATCGACATCGACAGGGCTGAACTCCAGGCGTGCTTGCAAGCCATCCACCAATTCCTGCGCACATTCGTTGCGAGGATCGAGACCGGCGATGAGCGCCAGCTCGTCCAACAACGAGTCGCAATCGTCGGCTGTGCCAGCGCCTTCATCCTCCTCATCAACGATGACCGCGCCCGCCACCGCATAATTGACCCGCTCATCCCCATCCCTATCCTCGTCCTCCTCCTCATTCTCGCCCCCTTCCTCATCCCACTCATCCGATACCACCTCCGCTACGCTCTCTTCCTCATCCTCTTCCTCGATCTCTCCTTCCTCCTCTCCATCAAGAACTTCCATCTCTTCCTCTTCTTCTTCGACCCCGACTGTTTCCTGCGGCCACCGGCGCAACAACATCCAATCCAACTGGGCGGTCAGCGCCATCAGGCGGAAACTGGAAACGAACTCATCGTACGACCACTGCGCATAAGAGGAAAAATCAGCGGGATTGGCCTGCCACCCAAACAGCCAGCGATAACTGATTTTGTGGAGCATGCGCCGCCAACGGCCTGGCGCTGCCCGCGCCATTTCGAGATATTCCGGATCAGGCCAGCCATCTCCTTCATCCTCACCCGCATCATCCAGACCGGCGATAGAAGCCAGCGCCGCCAAAAAGTGTCCAACGCCATCGTGAATCAATTGCACGTACTGGCGTGGCAACTCTTGAGGCGCATTCACCAGTCCCCACTCACAAGTGGCAGCGAAACGCTCTGTCCATTCCACCAGAGATTCGCCATCGCCCGCATTGTTTTGCGCCAGACTGACAGCCGTGGTGAACGCCTGCAACTTCCGAATGCTCTCTTGTCCGCCGATAATCCTGTTTGTCATGACCTGCCTGCCTTGTGCCGTTGGTGAAGCACCGTGCTAGTTCTCGTTTAGAAACGCCAGAGCCTGGGCCAGGTTGTCGGGCGAGGCCGGAGCGCCGCCCACCTGTCGTTTGCCGCCGCCGCGCTGGCCGGTCGTCGGGTCTTGCAATGATTCGCACAACTGGCCGATGTGGGCGCTGGGGTTGGCCCACGGATTGTAGCCGATGGTCATGTGGCCGTCGGGTTTCAGGCGGATGGTGTAGTCGGCTCGTGGGTAAACCGCACACAATAAGAAAGGATTGATAGCGCGTGGATTGGCTTCGCCGCTCTCGATGATGGGGCTGCTGTCCCAAACGGCCACGCGGCCTTGCCGCCAACCTTTGCGCGCCATGTCGGTGCGCAGGCGTTTGTTGAGATCACGGGCGCTGTCGATCATCCCTCTGTGCCGCGCCACAAACGCCTCGGCATCCGATTCGCGCCACAGTTCGATCAGCGCCTGCTCGTGTTCCAACCCGGTATACACGGCCAGGAATTGCTGGCCCAAAGAATCCAGCCCCACTGCCAGTTCTGCGCTCGGATATTGCCCAGAATCCATCCAGTCCACAAACTGCACGACCTCATCCGACCAGTCCTCTCGCCCGCCCGCCGTGTCCAACATCAGGCTGAAACAGGATTGCGCTTTGAGGTCGAGGATATGGATGGCTGGGTCGAACCACTGCTGCGAGGAATCATGATGATCCATGCCGGGCACGCCGGGAAAGAGCCGGGTATCGACCGTGTAAATGTGCGGGTCGAGCACGACCAATTCGTGCAGGTTGTTGGCCGAGCGACTGTGATAGTCGGCGCGGGCCAGGGGCAACACCCGGCCAGTTTGCCGCTGAATGGCGCGGCGCAACGCCAACGCCGCCAGCCCGCCATCGGGGTCGTCGTGATGCAGAATCAGGAAAATTTCCGAGAAGTCAGGGAGCATGGATTTGGGGGTAGGGGCGACCCGCCGGTCGTCCGTGCGTATCACGCAATGGGCGCGGCGATGACCAATTTTTCGCGCGTGAATCGCTCGATCACATCCAACCGCACATCCACGCCAATGCCGGGGCCGGCGGGCACATCGACCGTGCCGTCGGGATTGAGCGCGGCGGGCGGATCGACGACGTCCTCGTGAAAATAGCGGTCGGAGGCGGACAGGTCGCCGGGCAGCGTGAAGTTTGGCAATGAGGCCATCGCCAGATTGGCGGCCCGGCCGATGCCCGTTTCCAACATGCCGCCATGCCACACCGGCATCCCCGCCGCCTGACAGATGTCGTGCACCTGCACTGCCGCACTCGGCCCGCCCATTCTGCCTGGCTTGATGTTGATATTGCCGCACGCTTTCAGGGCGATGGCGGTCTGCGCGTGTTGCGGCGTGTGGATCGATTCGTCCAGCGAGATCGGCGCGTGAATCTGGCGCTGCAACAGGCTGTGGAAATAGATGTCCTCGTACGCCAGCGGTTGCTCGATCATCATCGGCTCGAACGCGTCGAGCGCCTGCATGATCGCCAGATCATCGAGCGTGTAGGCGTTGTTGGCATCGAGCATGAACGGCGTTTCGGGATAGCGAGCGCGGAATGCCTCGGCCACCTGCACATCCCATCCCGGCTTGATCTTCATCTTGATGCGCTGATAGCCCAACGCCACAAACTTGTCCACATTGGCTATGAGGATGCCGAGATCAGGTTCAATACCCAGGCTGACGCCCACCGGCACACGGTCTCGCACACCGCCCAGCTTTTGGGAGAGGGAGATGCCTTCGGATCGGGCCAGCCAATCCAGCGTCGCCCACTCCAGCCCGGATTTGGCAAAGGGATGCCCGCGCATCCGCCGGAACGTGGGGTGCAGGTCGTCCACACGCCAGATGTCGAGAGAGAGCAACGGCGGGGCCAGGAATTCCTTGATGACGTAGACGGCGGTGTCCGAGGTCTCGTGGTTGTAGTCGGGAAACACCCCGACCGGCGCTTCACCCCAGCCCTCCAATCCCTCGCCCTGGATTCGCACCAAAACCATATGCTGATCATTCCAACGCCCCATGCTGGTTTCCAGCGGCAAAACCAGGGGGATAGCCAGTTTATAGAGTGTGATCTGTTCGATGCGCATGGGGGAAGCGTCCGAGCCAGGGTTACAATGCGATTATTTCAGTACCATTTTATCGTGCAATTGTAACCATACAAAAGTTAGAGAGTCCGATCAATTGATTCAGTTGCGAATCAGAGGGTTTACCAAATTGTGTTCACAATCTTGGCCGCCTGCAAATTTTTGTCAGCTGTCACCAATGGAATGTCGAGAGCGAGTGCTGTGGCTACGATGAGTCGATCGGCGGGGTCGCGATTGATCTCATCGCCGAGTTGAACCGCCAGAGAGGCGATTTGGGGCGTGATGGCCTGTACGGAACTTTTGTTGGCCTGGAGCGCCAGATTGATGAAGGTCTGGCTGTCGGCATTGACCCGAACCCGACCTTTTTGGATTAGCATAGCGATTTCCCAAAGAGAGATATCGCAGATCGAAATACCATCCGTTTGATTCGCCTCGGAAATCGCTATTTGGGCGCTTGAAGATAGCCGTTCGGGCGAAAGAGCGTCCCAAATTAGGATGTGCGTATCGAGCACGATCATACATCCGCATCCCAGGCTTCATGTAACGACGAAATGACATCACCAACTTCAGCCGTTTCCTGCAATCGCTTCAATTCGACTCGCGCCGCAATTCTGATGAGGTCGGGTGGAACCAGTCGCGCAACTTCAACGCCTCGTTGGGTGAGGGTAACGGTTTCTCCTTGTTGCACGCGCTGGATGATCTGGTGCATGTTGGATCGAAATTCGCTGATACCGATGTTGATCATGAGTGTCTCCAAGTATCTTTATTGTACGATTAAATTGTACAATAAGAGGACCATGACGTCAACGCCAAAGACCGACTTTGGAACAAAAAACGCCCCCAGACCAAATCGGCCTGAGGGCGTGATGTTGGACAGGGGAAGGCTTATCCGCCGTTGGCAGCGTGGTTCTGCGCGTCCACCACGGCCAGGGCGGCGATGTTGACGATGTCGCGCACTTCCGCGCCGGTGGGGATGACGTGGATCGGCAGGGCCAGGCCTTGCAGGATGGGACCGACCGCGCCGGCGCCGCCCAACTGCGCCAGGATTTTGTAGGCGGCGTTGGTGGCGTCGAGGTTGGGGAAGACGAGGACGTTGGCATCTTTGACCCGGCTGAAGGGGAACAACTCCGCCATCAATTCGGGCGACACGGCCACATCGGCCTGCATCTCGCCGTCCACTTCCAGGTCGGGGCGCAGCTTCCGCACCAATTCGGTCGCCTGCCGCACTTTCTCGCTCTGGGGGAAGCGAGGGCTGCCGAAGTTGGAAAAGCTGATCATGGCCACGCGCGGGGTTTCGCCAAAGGTGACGGCCACCTCGGCGGCTTCGATGGCGATGTCGGCCAACTGCTCGGCGGTGGGGTCAGGATTGACGGTGGCGTCGGCGAAGAAATAGAGCCGATCCCGCACGATCATGATGTACACGCCGCTAATCACCGCCACGCCCTCGCGCGTGCCCGCTACCCGCAATGCCGGGCGCAACACGTCGGGGTAGTTGTAGGTGAGGCCGGAGATAAAGGCATCGGCGTCGCCTACGGCCACCATGACCGGGCCAAGATAATTGGGCTGGCGCACCAGTTGCCGGGCCGATTCCAAGGTCACGCCCTTGCGCTGCCGCCGCCGGTAGAGTTCCTGAGCGTAGGTCTCGCGGGCGGCGCAATGCACCGGATCGATCACGGTTGGCTTGTATTCGAGTCCCAGATCGCACAATTCTTTCTCGATGCGGTCGGGCGCGCCCAAAAGGATGGGGTGGGCGATGCCCTGCTGTTCGATCAGATAGGCGGCGCGGATCACGCGGGGATGCGCGCCTTCGGCCAGAACCACGCGCTTGGGGTCGGATTGGGCTTTGCGGATCATGGGGCGCATGACGGATAGACCCAGTCCCTGGCGTTCGCGCAATTTGTCGGGATAGGCGTCGAGGTCGATGGGGCGACGAGCGACGCCCGTTTCCATGGCGGCTCTGGCCACGGCTGGGGCCACGCGGGTGAGCACGCGCGTATCCAACGGCTTGGGGATGAGATAATCCCGGCCAAAACGCAGGCTATCCAGGCCATAGGCTTTGAGCACACTGTCAGGCACGTCTTCGTGGGCCATCGCCGCCAGCGCCTGCGCTGCCGCGACCTTCATTTCCATGTTGATGTTGGTGGCGCTGACGTCCAACGCCCCGCGGAAGATGAAGGGGAAACCGAGGACGTTGTTCACCTGGTTGGGATAATCGCTGCGGCCCGTGCCCATGATCACATCGTCGCGGGCGGCGACGGCGTCGGGATAGGGGATTTCGGGGTCGGGATTGGCCATGGCGAAGATGATGGGATGATCGGCCATGCTGCGCACCATGTCCTGGCTGACAGTATTCGCCGCGGACAGGCCGATAAAGACATCAGCCCCGACCAGCGCATCCGCCAGCGTGCGGCGGTCGGTCTCGACTGCGTATTTCTCTTTCCACTCGTTCATGCCGACGGTGCGGCCTTTGTACACCACGCCTTTGCTGTCGGTGAACATGATATTTTCGTGGGTTGCGCCCAGGGCGACGTAGAAATCGGCGCAGGCGATGCCGGCGGCCCCGGCGCCCGAAATGACAATGGTGATATCGGCGATGTCTTTGCCGTTGCACTCCAGGGCATTCAGCAGGGCCGCGCCGGAAATGATGGCGGTGCCGTGCTGGTCGTCGTGGAAGATGGGGATGTCGGTGGTGCGTTCCAGTTCGCGCTCGATGTAAAAGCATTCGGGCGCTTTGATGTCTTCCAGGTTGATGCCGCCAAAGGTGGGGGCGATGAGCTGGCCCACGCGGATGATCTCATCCGGGTCTTCGGTATCGACCTCGATGTCGAACACATCCACATCCGCGAAGCGCTTGAACAGCACACCCTTGCCTTCCATCACCGGCTTGGAGGCCAGCGCGCCGCGATTGCCCAGGCCGAGGATGGCGGTGCCGTTGGAGAGCACAGCCACGAGATTGCCCTTGGCCGTGAAGTCGAAGGCTTTGCTGGGGTCTTCGGCGATATCCAAAACCGGTTGGGCGACGCCGGGTGTGTAGGCCAGCGATAGATCGTATTGGGTGAGCAGGGGTTTGGTAGGGGTGACTTCGATTTTTCCGGGGCGGCCCTCGCTGTGATACCTGAGGGCGTCTTCTCGCAATGACATTCGACAACTCCTGGGAATTAAGATGAGAGATAGCGGCAGCGGGTCTGCGATGGGATATGATAATGTAGCCCTATCGATTTCGATGTGGTCAACTTAGTGTAAAACACGAAAGGTATTGTGTCGATTCTCACCCCACGTCGAATAGTTACAGGGTTTCCCGTAGAATTTATGATCCAGATCATATCGACGGCAGCAAAATAGGCGTATGCTACGCGCGACAACAATCTTCATCCTGACGAAGTGCATTCTCGCCAGCACGACGGCAAGGGCGGATTGCGCATCGACCCCGTCTACAACCTGTTGGGCCAGAAGACCAGCCTGACCGACCCGAACATGGGCGCGTGGAGCTACACCTACGACAACGCCGGCAACCTGCAAACGCAGACCGACGCCCGCGCCTGCGTGACAACCTTCGGCTATGACGCGCTCAACCGCTTGACGGGCAAGAGCTATGCCGGGCCGGGCGCGTGCGGCACGACCACGGCGGTGAGCTATACCTATGATGCGTATGATGGCGTCACCCAGTTTGGACGAGGCCATCGCACGGGCATGAGCGATGGGTCGGGCAGCGCGGCCTGGGTGTACGATACCAGAGGTCGGGTGACGAAAGAGACCAAGACCATCGGCGGCACCATATTCGTCACGCAGTGGAGCTACGACGCTGCCGACCGGGTGAAAACGATGAGCTATCCCAGCCCCGGTACAGAGACGGTGACGTATGCCTACAACCCGCAGGGCTTGCTTGCAGGCATGACCAGCAGCTTGGGCACATACCCCAAATATGTGGAAAGCTCGGTCTACGATGCCGCCAACCGGCTGACGCAACGGGTGATGCGCAACAGCAGTACCATAGCATGGACGACAAGCCGGACTTACTATCCCTGGAACACGGCCAATGGCCTCGGTCGCTTGCAAAACATCACCACCGGCAGCCTGCAAAATCTGACGTACACCTACGATGCGGCAGGGAATGTCAAGACCATCGTCGATGCGAGCAATTCGTCGCAGAAGCAATGCTTCAACTATGATGAGTTGGACAGGGTGACGCAGGGCTATACCGGCAACAGCGGCTGCACCGCCTATGCCGCCACCGGCAATGGCCCCTTTGATGAGCAATATACCTATGCGGCCAACGGCAACCTCGACCGGCGCAAGATCATCAAGCCGAGCTGGTTGGACAACTGGTACACTTACAATGCGACAGTGAGCGGCTGCACCACGGGTACGCCCTCACCAAAATCGCATGCTGTCAGCCAGGCGGGCAGCAATACCTACAGCTACGACTGCAACGGCAACATGACGGGCCGCACCGTGAGCGGAATCGGTTACACCCTGACCTATGACGCCGAGAACCGGCTGACGCAGGTGAACCAGGGCGGGACCGTGCAGGCGATTTTCGTCTACGATGGCGACGGCAACCGGGTGCAGGCGACGGTAGGCGGCGTGACCACCCTGTATCCGGGCCAGCATTACGAGTACGTCAACAGCACCACCTACACCAAGTACTATTTCGCCGGTTCCGACCTGGTTGAGTTTGAGCGGTCTTCCGGCTACGGCAGCACAGCCGGTTATGGCCGCCGCTTCGTGCTGCGCGACCACCTCGGCTCCACCAGCCTGATTGTTAATGGCAGCAACGTCACCATTGCCAAAGACCTGTACCAGCCGTTTGGCGATGTACGCTATCAGTGGCGTACCGGCACGCCGCCTATTGCCACGCAGACGCAGTACCGTTACACGGGACAGCGCCTGGAAGCAGGCGTGGCCGCGCCCAGCCCGGTGGGCGGGCTCGACCGGGGGTTGTACTTTTACGGCGCGCGTTGGTATGATGCGTCGTTAGCGAGGTTCGTGCAGCCGGACACGATTGTGCCGCAGCCGGGGGATCCGCAGAGCCTTAACAGATACACATACGTCAACAATCGCCCGACCGTTCTGGTCGACCCCAGCGGGAATAGACCGACATCAGGGTGCGAATACGAGGGCTGTAGTTTGCGAAATGGCTTGTCAGGCAATAGCACGTGGCAGCAAGCAAATGGCGCTAACGTCATTTGGGACCCGCAGATTGCAGCACAAGAAGATTACAATCGTTGGATTGAAGGGGTGCTGCCGGCTGGGGCCATGTTGGTTGGTTGGGCGGCGGCCCCTTCGCTGGTTAGCGCTGCCGTCGCCAATTACGCTATTCCCGTTGTCCAGGCGGGCCTGCGCGGCCTGGGATTGGCTTGTGTGGATGGGGATTGTGGGAATGAGGCTAACGTAATTGTTCGCAGTGCGCGCACAAACGCAGAAGTAGCTCAAAGTGTTCTTGAGCGGATCAATTCCGTGAGATTTGATCCGGCTTCTCGGTTTGGCAAAGCATTCTATGTTGCGGAAAACGGTCAGACCGCTGTTGATGAAGTAACTGCACATGGGAATAGAGCTTCTTATGTGATTCGCTATAGTCTTGACTTATCGAAAGCGCGAGTTCTCGACCTAACAAATCCCAGTGCGGCCAAAGCTTGGGGTTATACTCGGGATGTCAACGCGTATTCAGAACATCAGGCGTTAGCTCAACGTGCGCTTACACAAGGCTACAATGTGATAAAATACCAGAGTTACCGTGGAACGGGGAGCAATTATGCACTACTTGAGAACTTTGATTTCAATTCATGGCTGACACCCTTGATGATCAGTCCTGGGCCATGAATCATGAGAGGTGTAATATGGCAAGACAAGGAAAAGTTGAGCTATGGTGGGTTCAATGCGAAGATCACAGTCATACTGGTGAGGTCTACATTTTAGCAGGTGATCGCTATGGGCGACGGCTCGGCAAAACAGTGAACAAAGAATATGCCGAGTTTGACTTCATGGCAGATTCTGTTGTTGACGAAGTCCTAGAGATTGCTAACATGATGGGTATGGAACAAGAGTATCCTGCAAGGTCTGATTGCATTGAATCCTTACTTAGAACTATTTGCGATCCTGCACCGTCTGGGCAACGGTATGATTTTCTGTTCAAAGTATCCTGTCCAAGCTGCAGTTCGTTGAAGATCAGGTACGCTCCATACGATCCACCCAGATTTAAGATCATTGACATGCCACTAGCTACCCATGTCAATTGGGACAATCTAACTCAGGAAGCAAAAACACAGTTGGTGTTTGACACTCTTAAAAGGGTCGGATGCTTAAAGAATTGACTTCACCATCGGTGCAGACAGGCGTATCGACTTTGGGACACCTATCTGGTCGTAGCGAGACACCCGTTCATGCCTCGCACTTGTATTTCGAGACCAGTTCATCTCCACCAGCGTCATTGTCAATGGCAGTAACGTCACCATTGCCAAAGACCTGTACCCGCCCTATGGTTATTTGCGTTATCAATGGCGTACCGGCGCACCGCCCATTGCCACGCAGACGCAGTACCGCTATTCGGGGCAACGCCTGGAAGCGGGCGTAGGTGCGCCCAGCCCTGCCAGCGGCCTCGACCGTGGCCTGTACTTTTACGGCGCTCGTTGGTATGATGCGTCGTTGGCGAGGTTCGTGCAGCCGGATACGATTGTGCCGGAGCCGGGGAATCCGCAAAGCCTGAATCGCTATAGCTATACGCTTAACAATCCGTTACGATATACGGATCCAACAGGACACGCGCCTCAGCACCCCGGTGATCCTGATCCCAATAACGCACCATGTTCGACCCAGTGGTGTTGGGAAAATCGCTGGTATCGGGCACACGGTTATGACTGGAATTCAAGCACAAACCATTGGTCGAACCCAACATCTGCTCACTTCTATGATGAAGGCATTGCTCAAGAGTTCTTTGCTGAATTTGATATTGAACTGTCTGGCCCCTGGACGCTTTCACAGTTGAATCTGGTCGGACAAGCAATGGTTGATTTCTATCGGAAAATTGGTTCGGCGACGCGGCTTGGGAACCTGATCGGCAGGGGAAATCGATTTATCCGGTCGGGAAACGGTGCAGGGCCATGTTCTGTTGATCATTCAGCTTGCACTTTGTTCAGCACGATATGGTTCTACGACAAACTATTCACTTATAGCGACAGCTTTGTCAAAGGAACAGTCGTGCATGAACTGGCACATGTCATCGATTTCAATAGCGTGATTCCTACGCATACCTCAAGAGGTGCAAAGGATACTTGGTTTGCGCTATCGTTTGGATTTCCTGACATGGGAAGAATAACCAAGTACGGGGAAAGCGGACGAGCGGAATACTGGGCAGAGGCTGTGACCGATTGGGTTTATGGCGCAGCCTACAAAGGCAAAGAGACTGGGCGTCGCAATCTCCGCTCGCTACAGGTCAATCTAATGGACAAATGGTTGGGAGGCAAATGATGGCGATACATAAGAATTATTTTGGCATTCTTGTGCTGTTGATTACGCTTGTTGTCGTTGTAGCATGCTCACCTTCATTAGTCCCTCCCGAAACAACGGTCAAGCACTGTGAGTGGCTGGATGAGCCGCAATTGAGAGCGCTTGGTTATGGTGATATGACAACAGAAGATGCAATAACTTGGTTTCGAGAACAACATGGACTATCCGACATACAGATGGAGAATGCTTATCCAGAAGGGGCAGAAAGCATCAGTTGGTTTGCGAACAATAAGGAATATTATGCCCTCTTTTTCGAGGATAAACTTAGGAGAGTCGAAGTTTCTTGGAACGAGCCTCTTCCAACCGGCGACAATATCCTAGATTGTTTTGGACAGCCGTCGTACTACAATGCAACATTCACGCAGGATGTTGAAGCAATGCATTTTGCATTAGAGCTATGGTATCCTGAGCAGGGCCTAAGTATTGCGGCGTCGATATTCACAGATTCTATGACACCTCCTGCTGTCAGCGGCGAGATTGGATTTGGGTATATGAGTATTTCAAAACCGGGAGACACCGTGGATCAATTGTTAAGTGATATGATAGTTCTTCCTGAAGCAAAGGATTGGGTACTATCTTCATTATGGACATGGCCAAATGACTGGGAAGCGATCGAGAGTGTCCAGCGTACACCTTGAATCCTGTTGTAAAGACAATGAATGAGAGGGTTTTGGTATGACTGACTGTACCAATTCTGCCTTATCCGCTCTTCCCCAGCTTCCAACTCAATTTCGGGCGCGCAGCAGGGGTCAAGGGTCGCTTGTCAAAACGGCCGGACGCAGCCCTTGACGCCTGCGAGCACCCGTGTCGATCCACACTCTCGGTCACTCTACCTGCTGCTCGACTTTCTGACTCAACTCTGCCGGCGCTCTCATCAACGGCGGCAGTTGCAGCACCAAGTACTACCCTTCGACACGCTCAGGACGAGGCTTTGCCAATGGCAACATGGTCGCCTTCGAGCGCAGTAACAAGTATGCCGCCAACTATGGCCAGCGCTTTGTCATGCGGGACCATGTCGGCTCCACCAGCCTGATCTTGAATGGCGGCGGGACTATACTCTGGGTCGACTACTTCACACCCTTTGGCGGCTGGCATCATACTTGGGAGAAATCTTCCACTATCCCCATGCAGACGACGTATCGCTACACCGGCCAGCGTCACCAGCCGGAGACGATGTTGTACGATTACAACGCTCGTTGGTATGATAACCGCCGTGGTCGTTTCACTCAGTCCGACACCATTGTGCCAGAGCCGGGGGATCCGCAGAGTTTGAATCGGTATGCGTATGTGCTGAACAATCCGCTACAGTACATTGATCCGAGCGGGCACTTCACCGAAGATGAGTTACTGGAGTGGGACGTCTTCTTTGGCCCTAACCAATTGAACGGGGTTAGAGATGAAGCGGCCATCAGTTTCTGGTATTATATCCTCCGAGCTGCTGAATTTGGCGACAAACTATCCTTCGCAGTTTACAGTTCTGATCGGATTGTTGGTGAATTCGTACTTGAGGACGGTGCGCTCCAGTTCTCTTCGGATGGAGGATCGAAGTATCGTGTCGCTTGGGAAGGATTCCAAATTGGGGAAAGTGCTGCAAGTCAGTTTTTGCCTCAACAGTGGGCGCTTACCAAGTCCGAGGATCAGATTCTTCGGACCGAGCAGCAACTACGCACATACGTCAATGGACCAAATTCCTTGACCGACCCCGATTACTATGAGTTAAGTATCGGTGGTTACTTTGGAGTGGGTGGCAATGTGTCGATAAAGCATGACCGCTTTGGTAAGTCGCATTTTGGTGTGCAAGGTGGTGTTGGTTTTGGCAGATGGGGTGGCAGTTTCACGGCAGGAAAGCTTCTGCAGTCAGCAACAGCAGATCCTGGTCAGATAGCCTTGTCAGTCGATGGATGGGGAGCGAGTTTCCAGGGAGGCTACTGGGTGGGTGGGGCTTTGCCTATCGTCAACTCTGGGCCGCAACCAGTTCAGTTAGGCTTCTCGTCACCAGGGTTTGCTATGGCTGGTGGCTATACCTGGCAGATTCCGTAAGCGAGATAAATTCTATGGATCGTAACTTAGGTCTCTATATTTGTCTCTTTTTAGCGCCGGGGATATTTGTTGTTGTTTTTGCTCGCAAGATGGTCGAGTCAAACGCTCGAGCGTATCCACGTATTTACACGCCACTAATGAGGAAATTTGCACTACTTCTTTTCTATACCGTAGGGATTGGATTCATCGTTCTTGGGTTCTTGGACTTGATTTTGGCACCATTCCTACATCCGTAAACAGTCTCCGTACCTTCCCCTATTCGGACATCAGGACACGATTGCACACCTACGACGCCTACGACGGCGTGAATCAATTCGGCAAGGGGCGTCGCACCGGCATGACCGATGGGTCGGGCAACACGGCCTGGGTGTACGACGCCAGAGGCCGGGTGACGAAGGAGACCAAGACAATCGGCGGCACAGGCGGGGGCATCTTCGTCACCGAATGGGGCTACGACGCCGCCGACCGGGTGAAGACGATGAAATATCCGGGCGGTAACAACAGCCAGACCGGCGAAACGGTGAACCACGTCTACACGCCGCAGGGTTTGCTCGACACGGTCATTGGTTCAGCCACCTATGTGGGGGATACCAGGTACAATGCCTTGGGACAGGTGACGCAGCGCAACCTGGGCAGCGCCGCGGGCGTGATCCAACAGCACTACAACTATACGGCAGCTGAGAACTTCCGTCTGGTTAGCCAGCAGGCTGGCACTTTGTCGCCCTACAACAATCGTCAGAACATCGCCTACGCGTATGACAATACCGGCAATGTGCTGAGCATTAGCGATGCCGCCGCTTATGGCGGCGGCCAGACGCAGACCTTTTCCTATGATGACCTGGATCGGTTATCGACAGCCCAGGCCAGCGGCAGCACGACCTATGGCGGCTATGGCATGAAAAGCTACGGGTACGACAACGCCGGAAATATCACGAATTTCGAAGGGACAGCCTTTACCTATAACGACAATGCCCACAAGCACGCCGTGACCCACGTTGGCGGCACGCAAAAATATTGGTACGACGATAATGGCAACGTCATCACACGCATCAACGGCGTCCAGACTATCAACATGGTCTACGACGCCGAGAACAGACTGATTGCGATCAGCGGCGGTACGACGGGGAGCTATGTGTACGATGGCGACGGCAATCGCGTGAAAGAAACCAGTGCGGGTGTGACACGGGCCTTTGTGGGCGGGCACTTCGAGTGGCTGGGCAGCACAACCAAGATGAAATCGTATTACTATGGCGGCGGCATCCGCGTGGCCATGCGCACAGGAACCAGCAGCGGTGCTGTGAACTACTTCTTGAATGACCACCTGGGCGGCACAGCCCTGACATTGGACAGCGCCGGCAACCGCACCAGCGAACTGCGGTACTATCCCTACGGCAACACGCGCTACAACACTGGCAGCCAGGTGACCACCTACCGTTATACCGGCCAGCGCTGGGACAGCGGCACGGGCCTGTACTTCTACAACGCCCGCTGGTATGACCCGGCCATTGGCCGTTTTTTGGCGGCGGATACGATTGTGCCGCAGCCGGGGGATCCACAGAGTTTGAATCGGTATGCGTATGTGCGAGGGAATCCGATTCGATACACGGATCCGACAGGGCATGCGGAATGTGTTGATGAGGAGTGTCGATTAGTTCATCATCCAGCGAATGGAAGACCGATTCGGCGTGGGTCTAAAGCGCCCTATGCAGATCAGTCTGGCATTGGTCTCGTTTTAGATTGGTTCTTTGAACTGGGTGCGGGATCACGTTTCTATGGCCCCGACTCTCCTCTGACGAGAGATATAATGAATGACGAAGGGGTTCAGTGGGCGCGCGAGCAATACTACCAGTCAAACGGAACAATCACCACCAATAATTATTCGTTCAGCAATCCAGCTCAACCAATTCGAGAAGCTAGGCAGTGGCTAACTGGGCAGGACACAACAGGCATAGGCTCTATAGCGGGTGGCTACTTGGTTTATATTGAACGTATTGGCAATACATCGGTGTTCTGGATAGCCAATACCACAAGTCGAGAATCCTTGACGCGGTTGCTTGGGTCAGGACCAATCATTGAAGACATTCCCATTACCGAATACTCTCAACGTTTGGAGAAATTCAGATCTGCATATGGAGACTTTGTTACTGGAAAGGTGAGATTTGGTGAACTCAGATCTGCGTGGCCCAGAGCCACCTTGAATAGTCGTTCTCGAGCCCAAACCGGGGACCCGAGTGCATCGTCATGGGTAGGGGCGCAGGGTTGGGGCGGCAACTTACAACAAGTATATTATTGGATTGAGCCATTGCGTGTCGACGGTGTACAATGAAGAAAACGCTGTTGACGAAATTGATTGAGCAGTTCGGGATTTGGAAGGCCCGAATGGAGATAGCAAGGATGTGTGGTCTATTAGCAATCACGTTTTTTACAATGACCTCTTTTGCAGGATGCGGGGACACTCCCTTCATAGGAGATCATATTGTCAAACCATCGGACTTTGTTGGAACCTATGAAACAGACTTGTCAGAGTATCTGGACAATGCTGGTGGGGTCTGTGCTCTGGGGACGGAAAGGATTACGTTGTTAGATGATGGTACCTATAAACAACTCTACACAGTGGGTACTTCTATCTCATATTCAAGCTCTGGCAATAAGTGGCATATGGTTCGTCTACCAAATGGAATCGTGCAAATACAACTTGATAATGCAGAGTATCTTCTGTGTATGGACGGCTTGGAATCAGGTGCACACGTTGTTTGGGATCCCGGTGCAGAGAAATATGTGCCACTGAACGGAGGCCCTTTGGTCTTCAACACGATTATTCACGTCGAGGAAGATAACAATGGTATGTTTAAGGTAGTAGACACGGCACTCAGGCATTTACCGGTAGGCGATCCTGATGTACCCACCTATGTTGTACTCAACCGTGTCAATATCACTGCCCCGTAACGATATTAATCAGCGTCACCAACCAGACACGATGTTGTACGACTACAACGCTCGTTGGTATGACCCGGCCATTGGTCGTTTTTTGGCGGCGGATACGATTGTGCCGCAGCCGGGGAATCCGCAGAGTTTGAATCGGTATGCGTATTCATCGAAAAATCGGGTGACACGCTGATTCTGACGCCACGCATGCGCTCCTGGGAAGGGTTTGTCGATGGGTTCAGCAGGTTCAACGACGACTTTAGTACCTTATCGATGAAAATATCGGACGCTGATCAGGAACAGTAGTTACACAGATCGCACAGAGAAGACACGAAGGACACGGAGATTTTTGAGGTTTTCTTTGTGCGCTCAGTGTCTCCTCCGAGGTTCTCTGTGTCCTTTTCGGAGCAACCCTGAGACAGCCACACATGCTCACGCCACCGCGTCGAGCACCGGCCAGTGCAACCCCCCGAAAACTGCATACAAACGCTGGCGCACTTCGGGACGCAGGCGAGCGCGATAAAGCCCCAACAGCGGCGCCCCTTATCTTCTTGCTACGCAGATGTTGTGACAGCAATAAACATCCGCATGTCATGCTGTTTTAGGCGTTTTCAAGCGCCTCATCATCTTCGACATATGCTTTGATGACCGCCTCCTTAATCAAAGCCTGATAAGGCACGCCCATGGCATTGGCCCGAGCCTTTACTGCATCGAGCACATATTCCGGAAATCGGATAGAGATCGAGCGAGAAGTTGGCTTGAGATTCGGGAAACTGGGGCTTTGAGCATCATCCGGCTCGTAATAGTCTGCCAGATTAATGGCGTCCCAGAATTTTCGCTCTTCATCCTCGTTATCAAATTCGGGTAATTCAAGGGGCTTTTTCATATAGGTCGACCTCACGAGACTTGTTTAGATCACGGGCGGAAATGATGCGTATGCGTTTACTTCGTATTGTGTAAACGACGAAAAGCAACCGTCCCTGACGCGTCTTGCCGACAAGGATGCCGCGTCGTTCGCCTTGCGAATGTTTGGGGTCGGGAAACTGGCGTTTGTGCGGATCGAAGAATACTTCTTCTGCTTCGCTGCTGCTCACGCCGTGTTTATCCCAACTCTTATCACGGTTTCCATCATCCCATTCGAAGGCGATTGGTTCAGGAAGTCGTATCATAATAAGATTGTATCATTTGATATATACACTGATCAATATTAGGTCTTATCAACTCACCCCGCAAACACATCCAAAGCTGGCCAGTGCAACCCCCCGAAAACTGCATACAAACGCTGGCGCACTTCAGGACGCAGGCGCGCGCGATAAAGCCCCAACAGCGGCGCCCATTGCAACAGCCAGCGCCACAACAATCCCGCTTGCACCGCCCGCACGAATCCCGCCCGTTCGATCTCGATCCCACGCCCGCTTAAGGCCGCCAGGTATAGGTCGAGGAGTTCGGCCAACGTGAAATCGAGGGTCGCTTCGGGATAGAACCAGGGGTGGACGAACGAAACCAGGTCGAGGGCGGCTGGCCCGGCTGCGGCCAATTGCCAGTCATACCACAATCGCTGGCGGCCATCCTGCGTGATGGCGATGTTCTGAAAACCGGCGTCGCCATGCAAGAGGGTGGGGGGCAGGGTGTTGAGCGGGTCTAGCAAGCGTTCGGGGTTCTGCGCCAGTTGGCGGAGTTGATGAACACGCTCCGCGGTCAGGCTCTCGTCGAATGCTTCGTCGGCAATAAGCGCATCCAATCCGGCCAGACCGTCCGCCAGCAGCCGTGCGGCATCGGCCCCGGTCGGACGCAGCAGCCATGCCCAGCCCTCCAGCTTCGCCTCGTTTCCCCAAAGACTCGCGTGCAGCTTCGCCAGATCGGCCAACGCCTTCTCTGCGTCCGCCCGCTGCCAGTTCGCCAGCCAGTGCGTGGTGTGCTTGCTGGGCGGGAAGGGCAGCAGCCACAGGTCGCCGTTGGGGATATCGAAAGCGATTGGGGTGGGCATGGCGATGGGGATTTGCCCCGGCAGGTTGGCGTAGGCCAGCGCCTCGCGTTGCGCCGCCCCGCGCAGAAAAGCGCCCTCCACCACTGCCCCGCGCTTGTAGACCAACGCAATCGACGCCTGCACCCCTGCCCGCCGCAGGTTCAGATGCCAGTATTCCAGCGTGCTGCCGGATAGCCCGCCTGCAAACGGCTGGCGTTTGATGCCGGTGATGCTGGCCTGCGGCGCGCCCAGATAGCGGCGCAACCCCCACAACAAAGCCTCAGGAACCCCGGCCATCCTCGCTGATCCCGGCCAGAAAATCGTACAACTCGCCCTGGTTTTCCAATGGGGCGAGGTTGAGATATTTCAGGCGTTCGCTGTCGATGCGGCCATTTTCATCTTGCGGATGATAGATGATCACCAGCGCCTCGGTGCGACGCCCTTCCAACGAGACCGAGTCGATCTGGGCTTTGTGGATGCGATGCGCGGCTCGCAGCGGGACGCGATAGGTCAGCGTCTGGCCGTCGAACTCCACTTTCGCCAGGGCATTGCTCGCCATCCACAGGGCGATAAAGGCCACGCCGCCGAAGAAAATCATGCGCAGGATATCGGGATTTTTCCACACCTCGCTCCCCAGATAGACGGCCCCAACCGCCAGGATAATCGCCCCGGCCCGAAAGATGACGGTGGGGCGATAGCGCACAGGGAATCTCACGCCAGTTTGGTCTCGTTCCGCCACGGCCCTGGCCTCACCGCAGTTGCTTGACGAACGAATAGCCGCTCAACGGCAGTTCCTCGAATCCCAACGATATCAACAACCCCTGCGCCGGCGCGTCCAGATGATTGATGCTGACGATCAGCCGGGGATAGCCGCGTGCCAGCATATCATTGGCCGCGCGTTGCATCAGCCAACTTCCCAGCCCCTTGCGGCGATAATCCGCTGCCACGTGCAGGTTTCGCAACGATGCCGACGGCCTATCGCCGTGGCGCGATAGCTCATCCAAAAATAGTACCTTCAGCTCGGCCAGCGGTTCGGCGCGTTGGCTGAGGAAGATGCTGAAACCCTGCGCCGAACGATCTGCGACCGTCAATCGGAGGTCGGTCCATTGCGGCACATATTCGATCGGCCCCTCATCGAAAACCCGTTCGTAGAGCAGCCAGCGTTCGTTTATTTTGAATCCGGCCCGATCCAGCGATGTCATCACCGGGAAATGATGTCCGGCCAGCATGCCGCGCCCGGCCAGCGGGCAGGCATAGCCGGTGTGGACATCGAAGGCGGTGACATGGCTGACGTTGCGGGTGCGAAAGTGCATCTCGGCGGCGGCCAGCAGCGGCTCGTGCACAGCCGTCTCATGATCAGGCGCCATCGCCACCATGCGGATGAACCCGCGTCGCTCCGCCCGGTCCTCCGTCGCCAGCCGCCCGATGTTGCAATGCACGAACCCGACCGCCTTGCCATCCAACCTTGCCACCAGCCAGCCCTCCGGGTCGGCGCTGAGCACAGCATCCGGCTCGCCCTGATTGAGCAGCACCAGGGCGCGAAAATCGTCCGCGGCCAGCGGCCAGAAATAGGGCAAATCCTGGTTGGCGAGATTGAACAGAGCGGCGACTTCGGCCAGTTCGCTGTC
The DNA here is from genome assembly GCA_024102915.1 of Caldilineales bacterium. Taxonomy (GTDB): domain Bacteria; phylum Chloroflexota; class Anaerolineae; order J102; family J102; genus JAGFJG01. Next base: position 2,083 of record JAGFJG010000125.1, on the reverse strand, counting down.
TTGCAGTGGCGATACTTCGATCATAAAAGCGACCTCACGTTCGGCCAGGCAGCGTACAACATGCTCAGGCCGGCAACGATCATGATCAGGGAGGTGATGCGCAGCAAAGTCTGGTGGCGGTGGGATGGCAACCCGTGCGCCCGGCTGACCAGGAAGGCCAGCATCACCTTGCTGCCAATGAGCATGACATAGAATAGCACAACAAAGGCGACAGCATAGAGCGGCTGAGTCTGCCACGCCTGGATCACGGTGGGCGCGCCGACCAGCCCCCAAAAGAGATAGGGATGCGGATTGAGGAAATTGATCAGCGCCCCGTGCATGATGTCCTGCGACGGCGTCGTGACGATGGCCGTTTCCAGGCTGTGCCCGGCGTGCCGCAGGGCGTCGATGCCCAACCACAACACGAATAGCCCGCCGATGAAAAGCAGCCAGTCCAGAGCGCTTTCGGGCAGTCGGCTGACGACCAACATCGCCAGGATCACGATGGGCAGGTCGGTGATCAGTGGGGCCAATGCGATGCGCAATCCGCTGGCCAATCCGCCCTGAAGGCTGCGCTGAATAACCAGCGCCAGCAGGGGGCCGGGCGAGATTCCGGCGCTGAGGCCAAAAGAAAGGCCGAGGAGGGCGTAAGGCATTGGAGCAGTTGCTAGTATTCAGTGATCAGTAGGCAGTAAGCAGGGAGCGGGTGGCAGATGGCGGAGAAGAGTCTGTCAAATCCCTTCTGACCGCTCTCTCACTAATCACTGATCGCCGCTCGCGATCGCGCCACATGGTAGAGCACGATCGAACCGGCCACGGCGGCGTTGAGCGAATTGATGCGCCCGGACATGGGCAATTCCACCAGCCAGTCACAGGTCTCGGCCACCAGGCGACTGAGCCCCTGCCCCTCCGACCCGACGACGACGCCCAAAGCTCCGGTGAGATCGATGCTGTCGAAAGCCAGGGCATCAGGCCGCGCCTCCAGGCCCACGAACCATAAGCCCTGGTCTTTCAGCGCCTTCATCGTCGTCGTGAGATTGGTCGCCTGCGCTACCAGCAAGTGCTCGACCGCGCCGGCCGAGGCGTTGACCACAGCCGGGGTGACGTGGGCGGCGCGGTGGCGCGGCAGCACGATGCCATGCACGCCGCACGCTTCGGCAGTGCGCAGCAGAGTTCCCAGGTTTTGCGGGTCCTGCACCTGGTCGAGCAAGAGCAGAAATGGGGGTTGTTGCCGCGACCGGGCCAGTTTCTGGGCGTCGTCGATCTCGGCATAAGGGTAATCCCCCGCGGCCAGGGCCACGCCCTGATGGTTGGCGTCGCCCAGGCTATCGTCCAACTCCCGCCGCTCTACCATTTGCGGGCGGAGGCCCTGCGCCGCAGCGAGTCCGGTGATCTCGTCCAGAATGGGGTGGGGTTTGCCGCCTTGCGCCAGATACAGCGCCCGGAAGCGCCGCCGCCCCGCCCGCAGGCTTTCGCGTACAGCCTGCCGCCCGTAGAGCAAATCGGGCACAGGCCCGCTCCGTCGTTCGCCCTGCCTGGACTTCGCCATAATTTAGGACTGGAGCAGGCGGCAGGTAGCAGGCGGCAGGTTGAAATGCGCTGAATTTTGAGCTGCAAACCTGGAACCTGAAACTCGGAACCTGGAACTCATTTCTCCCATCGCCAGACCGTGCCGTCCCGGCTATCTTCCAACTGCACGCCTGTCGCTGCCAGCCGGTCGCGAATCAGGTCGGCCAGAGCCCACTGCTTTTCCGCCCGCAATGCCAGCCGCACTTCGACCAGCAGATCGATAAACGGCCCCGCGTCCGAGGTCGCCTGCTCGTCCGTCTCTTGCAAAGTCAGGCCGAGCACGCCAGCCAGGTCGAGCAGTGCGGTTTGGGCGAGGCCAAGCGGCTGCTCGCCGACCCCGGCATCCCGCGCCGTGTTGATCGCCTTGACCAGATCGTACAGATGACCCAGCGCGCCAGCCGTGTTGAAGTCATCGTCCATCGCCGCCACAAAGCGCTCGCGGGCGACGGCGACCGCATCGGCCAGGGCTACGGCATCGGCGCCGGTTGTGGCGGCGCCCGTGGCCGAACGCAAGGCGCTGCGCAGGCGGTCGAGG